>JBAPYY010000700.1:0-6271 GCA_049284975.1 Occallatibacter sp. | reverse complement strand
TCGCCGAGGTCGTAGCCTTCGGCGAAGAAGTCACTCGCAAACTCGCCGAAGTTGAAGACCGCGATGAAATTCTCAAGGTCCTGCGCAAGTCTCTTGATGAAGCCGCCGCAGCCTATCGCGCCGCAGCCGCTGCCCTCAGCGCCGAGCGGAAAGCCGCCGCCACCAAGCTCGCCAAATTAGCCGAAGCGCAGATCAACTCACTCGCCATGAAGGTCAAATTCGAGGTCGCTGTGCATTCCGCGGAGAATCCGGAGGCTTTGAAAGGGCACGACTCGCAATCTGCCGATGAACCTGCCGCTTTGAAAGGGCACGACTTTAGTCGTGCCGAAACTGCAGCAAAAAGTGACGGGGCTTTAGCCCCTGGGGGAAGCTCTACCCTCTGGACCTCAAACGGCTGGGACATCGTGGAATACCGCATCTCGACGAATCCGGGCGAGCCTCTCAAGCCTTTGCATGAAATCGCTTCCGGCGGCGAAATGTCCCGCGTCATGCTGGCTCTCAAAGTCAGCGTCGAAGAGGGCGCAGTCAAGCCCAAGAAGAAGATGCCTACTCCGCGCACGCTTGTTTTTGACGAGATCGACATCGGCATCGGCGGACGCGCTGCGGAAGCCGTTGGCCAAAAACTCAAATCCCTCAGCCGCGGCCAGCAGGTTTTGTGCGTAACTCACCTGCCTCAAATCGCCGCCTTCGCCGACCAGCACTTCCTCATCGACAAGCGCGAGGCAGACGGCCGCACCAAGACCAAGGTTACCCTCCTCGATGACCGCGCCCGTACACACGAAGTGGCCCGCATGGTCTCCGGCGCAAAGGTCACCGACACCAGCCTCCAGCACGCCGCGCAGATGATTGCCGCGAGCCGGTAAGGGGCGGCTCTGGAGTGCTTAATATCGACCCGATTTATCCCCTACCGCGTCGGCACTAGCCTCACTTCGGCATGTGCCCTCTTACAGCGTTTTAGATGGCGAGAGCTAAGGTGGTGGGGCATCGAGGAGGGCGCTCCGCTTTTCAGCTTCAGACGGGTTGAGCACCACACCATTCTCTTGTGGATAGAATTCGCCCCTTCTGATTAATTGTTCTATGGCATGACGCACCGTCGAGAGCGAAAGATCAAGGTCGGATGCAATCGCCTTATGCATTCCAGTTTGCCAAGGTTGAACGGGCAACGCCGCACGGACCCTGTCTAGGACCTCGTCGGATATCAGTGTCGATCCCGGTGCGGGGAAGCTCGTATGACGGACGCGAATTGAACCGGCGGTTCTGACGAGCGTCACGGCTAGTCCGCAGTTACTGCAGGTAGTCGCGGCAGTTCCACTTGGAACGGGATCCAAAGGTGCTACGCCCAGCGCGCCGCAGGATGGGCAGATGAAGCTCTCGTCCACTGGAGTCCGCAGTTCGAGGTGATAACCCCTCGTCTCGTCATATTTAGCAACAAGACGCGTCTCGCAGCCGGCGCACCTGACTGCCTTGACCCTTGTCTTGCTTCTGCTAGTCCTGAATTTCAAAGACGTCCCGCACGTCGGACAGGGAAGCTCTACAAACTGTCTGCTCATTGATGACCAACGAAATGGTAAGTCCACCCCGCTGACAGCCGAGGCCATGAGCCGGACCTCTCTACGCAACAACTCCATTTCGGCTCGCATATCTTGGGGCGGCTGCGGGTTGCTGTGAAGCTGTGCTGCCTGTTCTTCGAGCATCTCCTCGAGAGATTCTAGGAGGGCGCGCTCCCGTTCATTCTTTTCCTCGCGCTGTTCTTCAAGCACGTCGTCAATTACGCCTACGCCCTGCCAGTCGCTTAGAGAAGTATCATTTACCGATTTCAACGTAGCAATTAGGTGTACAGCACTTTCAAGACGCTCCTCTTTCGCTAGCAATTCCTCTTCAGCACTTCTGTAGTCCGTATAATCGAGTTCTTGCTGGAGGTAGGTTGATAAGCGGTTGAGTTCGCTAGATAAATTTGTGACCTTCTCCGCAGCCTTGAGAGCATAAGTTCGTAGATTGGTACGATGCGCCTTTTGAACCTCGTCGATCGCAGTCTTGAGCTGATCTGTCGCGTACATGTCGGAAACAACCCAGCTAGCAAGGATGGAAAGTGTCGTCAAAACGATGCTTAGCAGCCCAGCTTCCTTTGGGGTAAGGCCTCCTCCACCAAGGGCATTCAGGCAATAAACGATCCCACCAGCGATTGCCACAAGAATTAGAATTCTTACGAAGATTCTCATTATGATTGGAAATTGTACTCCACTGCGACAAAGTTGACGAGGGATAAACGTCCTAGTTACTAAGAGGTAGGAGAAATGCTCCCAAGGCACTCGCCGTGCCCCAAATTCCGCTTTTATGACCTGAGATTGAAGAGCGTCGCACTCGCTCACTTTCCATTGACACAAATCCCAGAGTGTAGATACAATACTGTATATACGGAGGGTCGGTTTGCGCTGGACGTGGGACCCCGAAAAGGCGAAGAAGAACTTTGAGAAGCACAAAGTCAGCTTTGAACTCGCCGAACGCGCCCTCGGCGACCCGTTCTGTATATCAGTTCCCGATCCGTACCCCAACGAGGAGCGGTGGAGAACCTTGGGTTCGCCGACAGTGGATGGAATCGTGATTCTCTATGTCGTCCACACTTGGCCCGAGGACGAAAATGGAGCTGGCAGAATTATCAGCGCAAGAAAGGCGGAAGCCCATGAGAGGCAGGACTATGAAGAAAGGTAATCCAGAGCCGCTGACGCCTGAGTTACAGGCCGAACTTGATTCTTTGGCCGCAATGCCCGATAGCGAGATCGACTCGACCGATATGCCGCCGATCACCGACTGGAGCCATGCGGTGCGTTGGCCGTTCTACAGGCCCATCAAGCGCCCTCTGTCTCTGCGCGTGGACGCAGACATTATCGACTGGTTTCAACGCCAGGGCCAGGGCTACCAAACGCGAATGAATGGTGCCTTGCGCGAGTACGTCGAGCGTCATCGCAAGCAGGCTTGAGGGCGACCATCGCGCTAGCGACCCCCAGGGCGCCGCGCAGATGATCGCCGCGAGCCTGGTAAGAGCCGGTCCCGGGTGCCCCATCCTTTCGCCTTCTGTCTGGCGAAAGGGTGGGAAACCACAAACTATTCATGTGCCTGATCGCTAGGCGGGCTATTCTTTTCGCCTGCGCTCAGTGTTTGCCCACGTGGCCACGCCCATCCCGCACTTCATTTCCCTTGAAGTGGGCAACTTTGTCTACATGTTTGTCTGGCTCGGGCCTGTCGCCGCGGTGAGGCGCGGGACCCGCGTAGCCGCGATGCACGTCGAAGTGGTTATTGACGTGGCCGTGGAAGTGGGCTGGGCCATGAAACCACGGGCCCGCGCCAATGAAGATTCCGCCTGAAAACCATTCCGGGCCGTAATAGCCGTAGGGAGCGCAATCGTAAGGGGCGTAATCGTAGTAACCGTAAGGACAGTCGGGGGCGACCCCAATGTCAACGGCCACTTGAGCGTGCGCCGCGGGAGCGGCTACGGTGAGACAGGCTACCGCAATGGCAGCCAGAGCAAAAGATCTGAGTCTGTTCATAGATTCCTCCTCGTTGATATTTGTCCGGGCAGAGCACTACCATTCGGCAACGCCATTTGCTGCTGAAAATCAGGCAGCGCAGCGTTAGACCACCAAGGCGGAAGAAGGTTTATCGCGGACTTCTATATACATTGGGTCGAGCACTGTCCGCTGAATAGACAGACGAGACTGAATACATAAAGGATTCAGTCCGAACCCGATTAATGCAAGGAAATACATCCGAGAATCAGGCCAAAGCCGCTGCCTTTTCTGCCGCTTCAATGCGCCAATTGGTATACTGAAAGTGTGACTACAACTGTCCTCGATCCCATCCCGAACAGTGGCCGCTCCGAGACTTCCCCGGCTCAAAAAAGAGTGTTACTTCTCAAGCCGAGGGGCTTTTGCGCCGGAGTAGTGCGCGCGATCGACGTTGTCAAAATCGCGCTTGAGACATTTGGAGCGCCCATCTACGTCCGCCGCGAGATTGTGCATAACCGTTATGTTGTGAATGAATTAGCCGAAAAAGGTGCGATTTTTGTTCACGAAATCGACGATGTGCCCGACGGCCAGCGCGTTATCTACTCCGCCCACGGTGTCTCGCCTGCGGTGCGGGAGATCAGCAGGGCGCGCCACCTCAGGGTCATTGACGCTACCTGCCCGCTGGTCACCAAGGTTCACATTGAGGCCGTCAAGTTTGCCAAGCAGGGCTATTCGCTGGTGCTGATAGGCCATCGCGACCATGACGAAATTGAAGGCACGCTGGGCGAAGTGCCTGAGGCGACACAGGTAGTCTCGAACGTGGCCGAAGCGGCGGCGATCGAAGTGCCTGATCCCAACCGCGTTGCCTATCTCACCCAGACCACTCTCTCGTTGGACGAGGCGCGCGACATCATCCATGCCCTCAAGTCGAAGTTTCCGCAGATCGTTGGCCCTCACTCGCAGGACATTTGCTATGCCACTGAAAACCGCCAGGTTGCGGTTCGCAATGTGGCGCACAAGGCTGGCCTGGTACTGGTAGTGGGCTCAACCAACAGCTCCAATTCCAATCGGCTGGTCGAGGTCTCGCGCAATCTGGGCACCATCGGCTATTTGATTGACAACTCGCAGGCTATAGACCCAACTTGGCTTGAAGGCGTCAATACAGTTGCCGTGACTGCCGGCGCATCGGCACCTGAGGTACTTGTCGCCGACGTCGTTAATTATTTGCGACAGAACGGCTTCGACAGCGTCGAAGAGGTTGAGGTCATGCCGGAAAACGTGCGTTTTGGCTTGCCACCGGAAATTGTGCAGGCCATCGGCAGCAGCACGGCCGGGGCAGAGGCTGCGCCCGTAAAGTAATAGGGGCGCGTCTATCACGCATTTGGGGTGTCCCGGAGAGGAACTGAGGCGTTTCAATCGCATGAGCATACTTAAAGGTAAGACGCAATTCGCGGCGCCCCGTTTTGGGCGGCTGGATGCGGACCTCGCAGAGGTGCAGTCGGCCATCGTCCGCTCGCGGGAGTATCTGCTCTCCGAGCAGCATCCCGACGGGTATTGGTGCGGTGAACTGGAAGCCGATGCGATGCTCGAAGCGGATTACATCTACCTGCATACGCAACTGGAAAGCGGCGATCCGGGCCGGCTTCAGCGAGCGCTCACAGAGATGATGCGCTACCAGAATGAAGATGGCAGTTGGAGCATTTATCCCGGCGGGCCGGGCAACATCTCGCTCTCGGTCAAGTGCTACTCCTCGGCCAAGCTTATGGGTGTCGGGGCTGACGATCCACGCCTGGCCAAGTGCCGCGAGTGGGTTCTGGCGCATGGCGGCGTGGTCGCGTGCAACACCTTCACCAAGATGTATCTCTGCGGGTTGGGCGAGTACGACTACGACGCGGTGCCCGCGATTCCTCCGGAGATTGTTCTCTTTCCGCGCTGGTTCTACTTCAACATCTACGAGATTTCTTCGTGGTCGCGGTCGATTCTTGTTCCGCTGGCCATCATGTACGCCAAGAAGCCGTTCAAGAGAATCCCGTCCGAGCAGGGAATCGACGAACTTTTTGTCGGCGGCCGCGCCAACTCCATCCTTCGCCTCCGCAGGGACCGCAGCGCCATCCTTTCATGGCGAAATTTGTTCATCATTCTGGATCGGATCGCGCACTGGGCCGAAGCCGTTCACATTCGCCCGTTGCGCAGGCTAGCCATGAAGCAGGCGGAAAAGTGGCTTCTCGCCCGCCTCGAGATGACAGACGGCCTTGGCGCCATCTATCCGGCCATGCTCAATGCCATCATCGCTCTGCGCTGCCTGGGCTACTCCGAAGACGACCCGCAGGTGATTCGCGCGCGGGATGAGTTTGAGAAACTGGGTATCGAAGAGCCGGCCAACGAAGAAATGCCCGAGCCAACCTTCCGCATGCAGCCCTGCGTGTCTCCCGTGTGGGATACGGCGCAGGCGGTTTTCGCCCTGGGCGAGGCAGGCGTTGCGCGCACTGACCCGCGTATGATCAAGGCCGCCGACTGGATGCTCTCTAAAGAAGTTCGCCACAAAGGCGACTGGGCCGTGAAGGTCCGCAACACGGAGCCGGGCGGCTGGTACTTCGAGTTCAACAACGAGTTTTATCCTGACACTGACGACACCGCCCAGGTGCTGCTGGCTCTGAACAAGGTGGACAATCCCCGCGAACGCTATCAGCACGAGGTGGCAGATCGCGCCATCGCATGGGAGTTTGCCATGCAGTGCAAAAACGGCGGCTGGGGCAGCTTTGACAAAG
>JBAPYY010000699.1:0-2317 GCA_049284975.1 Occallatibacter sp. | reverse complement strand
GTCATTTCTGCTCTGCGTTTTGGGCCATCTGTTCGTGCAGTTGAGCAAGTTCCTGGCTTTTGGTGGCCATTTCTTTGAACGTCTTAACAAAATACTCGCAATGTCCAATGGTGCTAGCCCGGCGCTTGTCATTGGAAAGGCTCGGATTCGCCTTATACGCGGCGAGCATCTGCTCGTGTTCCTGAGCTTGGGCCAGATAGTCCTGTGCTTTCGCTTGGAAGTACTGAGCGATGCGCCGGTGTTCCGTCGGCGTTTTTGCTGTTGCGATTAGGGTGTTGAGCTGCTGCTTGCTGAGATGTTCCGGTGCAAGTTGCTGTGATGGCGCTGCCTGTGCAAAGGCGGCAAAAGTGAAGGCGAATACGAGAGAGAAGATTGCGATCGTGCGCTTCAAGGAAGTCTCCTAGTTGATTTCCTGGGTTCGTGGCAATGCGGGCCTCAAGGTCGAACGCGACCATGCGGCTGCTTTAGCTGCGGAAATGCAAGGAGAGTTCTAGATTCTGAATTCTTTTAGGAGCAAGTACCTGTCGCGTTTCAGAGGCGACGACTCGACAGAATTGCGATACGCAGCACGGGGAGCGAAGGCCGCCGGCAAAAAGAGACAATGCTCCGCCAGAACTGATCTCTGCGAATGATCGGAAGAGTAAAGAGGGACCGGAGAAACAACAGGGACCTGCCCGTCGATATTGCAGCATAAGTCATTCGCAGCCATTCCGGCCGCAGGGCACTCTTGAACCATTCTGTTACAGCAAGCGAGTTGGCCCATCGAGCACGGGACGGGCACACATGCGGACACCGGCATCGCGGTCGAAAGGACTGCGGCAATCAACATCACGAACGCGGCTTTTCTCTTCAAACTCACGATATACAGGTCCCAACAGGCTGTTTTAACCATCTGCCACCGAGTCTCCGATTAGCAGTGATCCAGGTCACGTCCGCGAAATCCACAAACCACGAGTCTGAAGTTAGACGGATATTACGGAATCTCAGAACAAACCCCTGCAATTCGGCCGCAGCCTCCTCAGCCTAGGAAACCGCATGGGCCGTACCTCGGAAGTTCTCGAAATGTTCCCTGACTAGCTATATAGCGGATTTCCCTCCCCTTGTGGGAAGGATGCTCCGCCCTTCCCCCGCTGCAACCGCCGACCGTGCCGGCGTTCTCCGCTCCCCATCCATGCGGGCCTGTTCCTGCCCGCAACGCCGGCCCTTACGTGCGTACGACCGTACAGCAATAAGGAAGTGAACCGAATTTCTTTCTTCGTCAAGTGCCCCCGCTTCAGGCAACGGTCTGGCGGAGGCGGGAAGAACCCGTCAAGGGTCTCCGCATTCGCTCCGATGAACGCGCACCGACCGCGCGCCCTTGACCGAACCTTCCCGCCTCCGCCCGTTGCGAAGAGCCATGAAGCGGGGGCACTCAACGAAAAAAATTAGGTTTGAGTGCTCTTGCTTCTGGACGCCAATCGGCCCTTCGGGGCTACGCAGGAGCATCACCATGAAGCGCAGAAACGGCATTACCAGCATCGCAGCCACCACCGCCAGCAATGGCACAGCCAGCAGCCAAGCTGCGCCGCACAGGAAAAATGCGGCGCAGCGGAACCGCAGCGACTCGCCCTATCAGGGGCGGACAGCACAGAAAGACAATCCAACCCAACTCATCATCAAGCAGGCCGTGGATTTCCTCATCAAGCAAGTAGAGGCAGGCAAGAGCGAGACACTCGCCGCGTATCTGACCGCGATGGCGCGTTTCCACAAATACAGCTTTGGCAACATCGTTGCCATTGCGCGACAACGGCCCACGGCTACGCGCGTAGCTGGATTCGGCACGTGGAAAGAGATGGGCCGGTTCGTGAAGCGTGGCGAGAAGGGCATCCAGATTCTTGCGCCCATGATCGGATTCCGGCGCAGGGGAGATGCGGCAGAGCAGGAGCCGGAAACGAAGCCTCAGCGTGTGCTGATCGGCTTCCGGGTCGTACACGTTTTCGACGTGGCGCAGACTGAGGGCGAAGACCTGCCGGAGTTCGAGCACAACATCTCCGGCGAAGTGGGCGAACAGCGCGACCGACTGATTGATTTTCTCGCGCAACAGAACATCGCGCTTGAGTTCAATGAGCGAATTGCCCCGGCACTGGGTGTGAGCTACGGAGGCAAGATCGCTTTGCTTCCCGGCCAGTCGAAGCCGGAGGAGTTCGTCACTCTGGTTCACGAGACGGGTCACGAACTCTTGCACAAGGCAGAGCGCCGCACCTTCACCACAGCAACCGTCCGCGAGACGGAAGCCGAGGCCGTGGCCTTCATCGTGGGTCAGGCAATCGGTCTGGAG
>JBAPYY010000698.1:0-6111 GCA_049284975.1 Occallatibacter sp. | reverse complement strand
CCCTCAGAGGAAGCTAGGGAGGGTTCTTCACTCCAGCCTTATGGGGGAGAACATTCCATATGTGCGTTCTTGGAACGCGCCTGAAAAACCAGGGTGAGACTGGCCATTATGCGTGAAGATTATTTGCAGTTGTCATTCTGTTGCCGTTTTCAATTCCCAGCCGCGCTTCTGCTCGTTTTGATTGCAACCCTGATGCATGCCCAGCAGCCGTCCGCGCTTCAGTCCGCGCGCGAGGCCATGGAGGCAAGCCAATACTCCGCCGCAGAACAGTTCTATCGCAAGGCGCTTGCGGAGTCTCCTTCTTCAGCCGGAGTGATGACTGGCCTGGGGCTAAGCCTGCAAATGCAAGGACGCGCGGCCGACGCTATGCGCTATTATTCGCTCTCTCTGAAGCAGGGGTATGTGCCGGAGACTTATGCGCTGATGGCCGAGGAAAAATGCGCCATGGGTGACCTGGATGGTGTCAGGCCCATGCTCGGCAAAATCTATCGCGAAGAGAGAAAGAATATTCGAGTGCTCTCGGCGGTCGCATCGTGTTATCTGGATATCGACGAGCCGGTTGAATCCGCGGTTGTCTACCAGGCGCTATTGGACAGTAAAGACTACCCGGCGGATCTGGCTCTCATTCAACTGGGTAAATCTTACATGCTCAGCGGACAGTTTTTTGCCGGCAAGTTGAGTAAGGCGCAAGGGTCGGAGCCGTTTCTTCAAGCGCTGAGGGAAGCCTCGACCGAGGGGTCAGAGGGAGCGCGTAGCGCGTTCCCTCAGGCGGCGAAGCTGTCACCGTACTTCCAGCCGGATCTGAGCTGGTCCGATGCAGTCGAGCGCTGGCGACAGCATCCGCAGGACATCGCCCTTCTTTATCTGCTATCGATTCTGAGCACAGAGGAGGGGATGCGCCAGATCGAATCGTGCCAGGAGCGTTTCCCAGCCTCTCCATATCTGGAACAGTTTCAAGCGGACATGCTGGCGGATCAAGGACACCCCGAAGAGGCGGCGGCGATATACGAACACCTCATGCACGAGCATCCCGACCTCTCCGATCTGCGCTACAGCCTGGGATTGTTACGCGAAAAACGGGAGGACTGGGAAGCGGCTTCAGAAGCATTCCGTCAGCAGCTTGTCGCCTATCCGACGGATGAGCGGGCTGCGGCTCATCTGAGCCGATGCATGTTGCGCCTGGAGCAATACTCCGCTGTGAAGGATTTTCTCGAGCCGCGCACGCGAACCGAGCATCCACCCCAATGGGCAAGCTTGAACCTGGCCGAGGCAGAGCAGAAATTGGGCCATCAGGACGTGGCCATCCGGATACTGGTGGCGGCAGAAAAGGAGCCCAACCCCGACAAGCTTGTGCACTACCGGCTGATGCACCTCTATACGCTTTCAGGCCACGACGCCGACGCCAAGCGGGAATTCGCGCTCTTTCAGGCCGCAAGCCGGAAATGAAAGCGCCATTCGCGCCGCCCTCTGGTACAAATACCCTGGTCTCTCCGTAAACCTCTGTGTGGAGTGTGCACTCGTCGTGTGCGCTCCACAACAGAAGCACATTTCGGAGGCACTATGCAAAAATCGAGAAGTGCAAACTTGGGCCGGGCGTTCCTGCGCGGCCTGTTGAGCATCATTCTCCTCTTGTCTTGCTCTGTTGCTCTCAGAGCACAGTCAACCTACGGCGCACTCACCGGCACGGTCACAGACTCGACCGGCGCGGTAGCGGTAGGCGCCACGGTCACACTTACCAACACTGGGACGGCAATCAGCCAAACGCAGCCCACCGGCGACACCGGGCTGTATTCCTTTGTGAACCTGATCCCCGGCAACTATCGCCTTACGATTGAAAAAACCGGATTCAAGCGCGTAAACCGGGAAAACATCGTCATCTTTGTTCAGCAGACGACCAGGGTAGACATTGCCCTCCCGGTCGGCGCCAAAGAAGAGACAATCACAGTTACCAGTGACGTCCCGCTGCTTCAGGCGGAGACTTCTTCGCTGGGCCAAGTGGTGGAAGAGCGCAACGCCGATGAGCTCCCGCTCAACGGGCGCAACGTATTCAGCCTCGTCGAAGTCGCGCCTTCCGTAGTCATGCAAGGACAGGCCGGACAGACGGCGACCGGCCAGAACCCATTCGCCTGGGGCAACTTCCAAATCGGCGGCGCATTCGCCAATCAAAACGCCGAGTATCTTGATGGCCAGCCTCTCAACATCGGATACATCAACCTGCCTATTTTGATTCCCACTCAAGACACCATCGGAGAATTCAAAGTCCAGACCAATAACATCGGCCCGGAGTGGGGCAAGGTCTCGGGCGGCGTCCTGAACCTGAGCACCAAGAGCGGAACCAATACCTTCCGCGGCGAAGCCTATGAATACATCCGCAACAAGGTTTTCAACGCCAATGACTGGTTTTCAAACCACGGCGACCTGGCCAGGGCCCCCTGGATTCAGAATCAGTTTGGCGGCAACGTCAGCGGACGAGTTTTCAAGGACAGAACCTTCTTCTTTTACAGCTATGAGGGATTCCGGCTGCGTTCGTCTGCGCCGTTTACCACTACCGTTCCAACCCCCGCGGAGCAAGCCGGCGATCTGACGGCGCTTGCAGCGGCTTCAGGCGTTCCGGATCTCATCGATCCATGCGGCGGGGCCCTTCAAACGACTCCCAACGCGAATGGCCTGGGTAAAGGCGGTTGCGCCAGCGCCACTTATGCTCCGGTCCCGTTCCTGAATGAAGCCGGCACCGGGCCTGGGGCCGTAATTCCAACCACCCGCCTCAACGCGACAGCGTTAGACATGCTGAACCTTTGGCCGGCTCCGACGAATAAGTCCGCCGTCCTGAATAACTACGTGGCAGGTTACAGCCTCGGCGGCAATCAGAACCAGAATGTAGCGCGCATTGATCAGAAGATCAATGACAAGCAGAATATCTTTGGCCGCTTCAGCCAATGGAACAACCTGAACCAGCCCGAAGATCCGTTAGGCACCGGTCTCTGCCTGGATCGCTGCACTGAGACCATGACCTCGAAGGCACTCGCCCTCGGTTACAACTACATCTTCTCCCCGAATGTAATCGGGAACCTGGCTGCGTCAGCCAGCCGCTTCAACTACCTGCGTACTCCCAAGAACTCGGGCTTCGACTTTACCAAGATTGGTTGGTCCGCCGCGTTCAATACGGAGCTGCCTTCATCGCTCCGGACGCCGCCTACGCCCGACGTATTGGGCATGGCTGACAACGTCATGGCAAGCCAGGGGCAAAGCTACATTGTGGATCATGACACCCAATACTGGTTCTCGCCGACCCTCAGCATCGTGAAGGGTCGCCATACCATCCAGTTGGGCCTCCAATACGAAATTACCCTGGACGACTACGCCCAGAGCAATATCGTCAGCGGCTCTCTTGGGTTCAGCGGATCATACACACAGGACTACAGCCTCACTACAAACCCCAACCAAGCACAATTGGCCTTTGCGGATTACCTTTTGGGATGGGCGCAGAACCCGAGCAACGTGGGCAACCACTTCTTTGGCGATGCCGTGATTCCCAATCTGGTGGCTGGCAAACAGATCATGTTGTCCGAATATGCCAACGACACCTATCACTTCAACTCCAAGCTGACGCTCAACCTAGGCATGCGCTACGAGTACCAGAGCCCGTGGTCAGAGCGGTTTAACCGGCAGTCGTACTTCAATCCGACTGCGGTCGATCCGTTGGCCGCTTTAGCCATGTCGGGAGGGATTCCCTCGCTTGGCCCCGGCCTCGTACCCACATCTTCGGTGCTAGGCGCGGTCGGTCTGGTGGACACTCCGGGCGGGCGAACCAGCCGCTACAATATCGATCCGAACAGGGTCGGAATTGCACCGCGCATTGGTTTCGCTTACTCGATCGATCCCAAGACCGTGCTGCGCGGCGGCTATGGATTGTTCTGGATGCCGATTGACGCCAACTGGGCCACCAATCCTCTCAACGATCCTGTGAACTCCATTCAAACCGACTATGTTGGCAACAATGGCAACGTAAAAGTTCCGGACAACACCATCACCACTCCGTGGATCAACTTTGTCCAACCTCCGGGGCGCACTGCGTCCACGTATGCCGGCATTTCGCAGGCGGCGGTGGATCTTGAAGGTAACGCGAACCCCACATTCGACATTCCATCGTACAACTACGGCTACATGCAGCAATGGAACCTCGATGTCCAGCGCACTCTCTGGGGCGGATGGTTCACCGATGTGGCATATGCCGCCAACAAGGGAACGCACCTGCCACAGTACAACCAGCAGGTCGATCAGCTGGGAGACAATTACCTCGCCCAAGCGGCAGCGCAAGCCCAAGCCGGTGCGCCAGTTGCCATCGCTCAGTTGGTCGCGAATCCATTCGCCAGCAGCTCGGCTCCCGGCAGCGCAATGTCGTCGCCGACAACCACTGTTGGGCAATTGATGCGCCCCTTCCCGCAGTTCGCGGGTGTTGAATATGCGGGCCAGGGAAGCTTTGCCAGCAACTATCAATCGCTTCAGGCAACGTTGCAGAAGCGCTTCAGCGGTGGCGGAACTCTGCTGGCCGCCTACACCTGGGCGAAGCTGCTCAGCAACACAGACACCATCACTTCCTGGCTGGAAACAGGCGGCACGGGAGCTATTCAGGACTGGAACAATCTGCGCGGCGAGAAGTCGATTTCTTCGCAGAACGTTCCACAGCACATCATCGTCAGCTACGTGCTGGACCTTCCGCTGGGCAAGAACAAGAAATATCTCAGCGATCTCCCGGCTCTTGGCGACAAGATTGTCAGCGGTTGGGGAATCGACGGCGTGACCACGCTGCAAACCGGATTCCCTGTCAACATCAGCGCGGGCGGCAACGGCGCCAACTACTTCGGCGCTGGATTGCGTCCCAATGTCGTCTCCGGCTGCAAGAAGGCAACCACCGGAAGTGCGCAATCTCGCGTAGAAAGCGGACTGCTTGGCGGACCAGGATCAGGCTGGGTTAACTCAGCATGCTTCACTGAACCCGCGCCATACACATTTGGCAACGAACCTCGTGTGGATCCTACTGTGACAGCCGATGGTATCGCCAACTGGGACTTCGCCGCCTTCAAGCAAACCAATTTCGGCCCGAGAAACAAGTATGGATTTGAATTCAGGGTCGAGGTCTTCAACCTCTTCAACCGTGTGCAGTTCGGCCCGCCCGCAGGGGGATTTGGATCCTCCACCTTTGGTTCGATCACAGGCTACATGAACAATCCCCGCCTTGTGCAGTTCGCAGGGAAGATTACCTTCTAAACGCCGTCTCAACCGCGAGAGTGCGGCATCACGCCGCGCTCTCGCACCAAAGAACTAAAGTAATGCCGAGAGCCGCGGAAGCCGCTTGGACAGCGGAACAATACGTAAAATAGTGCATAATCGAAGCATCAAGGCGTATCCCTCGGCTTTTGCATGAGGGCTAAAGCCGGACCCTTCGGATATTGATAAAATGAGAGAGCTATGAACAGAAAGCTTTTTTCAGGACTTGTGTTTTCCGCATTGTTTGCGGCAGCCACTTTGAACGCGCAGCAACCCGCGTCGCAGCCCGCTCAACCGGCACAGGCTCCGGCAGCCCAGCAGCCCACTGGAGACCAGGCCGGACAGCAGGGGGACGCGAACGCATCGCCGGTCATCCGGCTGAGCGTCAATGAGGTCAACCTCATCTTCACCGTCACCGACAAGCACGGACACTATATTCCCGACTTGCGGCAGAGCGACTTTGCGCTGCTGGATGATGGCAGAGCGCCGGCCAGGGTGAAGAGCTTCCACCAACAGATCAATCTGCCGCTGAGGGTGGGCGTAGTTATAGACGCCAGCACTTCGATTCGTTCGCGCTTTCAGTTCGAGCAGCAGTCGGCTACCGAATTTCTTTTACAGATTCTCAAGGCCAAGAGCGACCGCGCCTTCGTGATGGGATTCGATGTGACGCCCACAGTGACGCAGGACTGGACCAACAATATTGACGGGCTGGAGACGGGCATCAACCGGCTGCGCCCGGGCGGTGGCACGGCGCTGTTCGATGCCGTCTACACGGCTTGCCGCGACAAGCTGCTGGACGAGTCACGCGGCCAGGAGCCGGTGCGCAAGGCGATGGTGTTGATC
>JBAPYY010000697.1:0-7267 GCA_049284975.1 Occallatibacter sp. | reverse complement strand
GGAGTGGGGTCTGCATGGTGAAGTCGGCTCCGAGCACTTCGCCCACCTGAGTGAAGGCCAGCATCCCGAGAACGGCGTCCAGCTCGTCAAGCATCAGCCAGCACGCACCTACGAAAACGAGTACGGCAAGGAAATCACCAGCGTGGAGCACCGCGCCGGGTGGGATGCCACATTCTCCGCACCTAAGTCCGTTTCGCTTACCGCCCTTGTAGGACGCGATGACCGTGTCCGGGAGGCGCATCGTGAAAGTGTCCGCGTCGCCCTTGGAGAACTGGAGCATTACACGCAGGCGCGTATCGGCAACGTCCATGCACCGGAGACAACCGGCAAATTCATAGCGGCGACATTCGAGCATGACACTGCCCGTCCGGTGGACGGTTATGCTGCGCCGCAGCTTCACACCCACGCGGTCATCTTCAATGTGACCGAACGCGAGAACGGCCAGCCCCGCGCGCTCCAGGAGCGCAGCTTGTTTCAGTCCCAGCACTACGCGACCAGCGTGTACCGTTCCGAACTTGCCATGCGGCTGCATGGCTTGGGCTACGAGATCGAGCGCGGCAAGCATGGTCAGCCGGAGATCAAGGGCTACACGCAGGAGTATCTCGACGCATCGAGTCCACGCCGTGAACAGATTAGAGAACATTTGCAGGAGATCGGGAGAGACGGCGCTGGCGCGGCGCAGGTCGCCGCTCACCGCACGAGAGATAGCAAAGAGCTGCTTTCGCCGGAGGAAGTGTTGCAGCGGCACCGCGAACTGGCCGCGCAGTTCGGCCATCAAGCGGATCGCGTCGTTGCGCAAGCGCGCGAACAGGCACACCACCATGCGCAACAACCGGAAAAGACGGTGCAGCAGTCCGTGACCTATTCCCGCGCTCATGTCTTTGAGCGTTCGGCAGTGCAGGATGAGCGAGCGATCCTGCAAGCGGCGATGGATCGCAGCATGGGGCAGGCGACCTACGGCCAGGTGCGACATGAGTTTGAGCAACGGGTGATGCGAGGCGAGTTCCGCGCTGTGGAACAGACTGATGGCCGCGCCGTGCCACAGTACACGACTGCCGAGATGATTCGCATGGAGAAGGAGATCGTCGCCCAGATGCAGAGGGGCAATGAGCGCGGCTATGGCGATCCGATGCTGGTTTCACCGCAGCTGCGAATTTGGACCGAAGACCGGCACCCGGAGTTGAGTCCGGCGCAACGCAGCGCAGTCGATGACATCTTTGTGAGTCGCGAGAAAATCGTCGGATTGGATGGAGTCGCCGGGGCCGGCAAGACGACGACGCTGGCTGTGGTCCGTGAGGGCGCGCAGGCGCAGGGATACAGGGTCGAAGGATTCGCACCGACTTCCCGCGCGGCCCATAAGCTTGCCGAGGCCGGCATTGAGACTTCAACGCTCCATCATCATCTTGCCAGGGGCGAACAGCCGGATACCGGCGAGAAGCGATTGTATGTGCTCGATGAGTCGTCACTGGCCTCTACTCGCCAGATGCACGAGTTCGTGACCCGCCTCCATCCGAATGATCGCGTTCTACTGGTAGGCGACACGCGCCAGCATGAGGCCGTCGAAGCGGGTCGCCCTTTCGCGCAGCTTCAGGAAGCGGGGATGCGCACGGCGAGGCTCGATGAGATCGTGCGTCAGCGCGACCCGGAGTTGAAGCAGGCCGTCGAGCAGTTGGCTCACGGTCAGGTTGGAGCCGCAGTCGAAAGTCTCGACCGGCAAGGCCGCGTGCATGAGGTAAAGGGCCACGAGGAACGCATCTCCGCTATCGCGCGCGAGTATGCCAAGGCTCCTGAAAGCACGCTCGTGGTTTCGCCGGACAACCGTTCGCGCACCGAGATCAATGATCGAATACATGACGAGCTGCAATCGCGCGGCGTTGTAAGCCAACAGGAGCACTCCATCAACACGCTTGTGCCGCGTCAGGAAATGACCGGAGCGGATCGCAGTTGGGCGCAGCAGTACCAAGTCAACGACATCCTGCGCTACTCGCGCAGTTCGCGGGAGACTGGCATTGAGAAAGGCGAATATACTAGCGTTGTCTCAGTGAATGCACGGGAAAACACGCTGACGGTTTTGCGCACGAACGGAGAACAGACGACCTACGATCCGCGCCGCCAGATGGGGATCTCTGTATACCGCGAGCAGGAGAAGGCATTCTCCGTTGGCGACCGCATCCAGTTCACTGCACCCAGCCAGGAATTGAAGATAGCGAACCGTGAGCTTGGAACAGTGGAGGGCATCGCGCCGGATGGCACGATGCGATTGAAGCTGGAGAATGAGCGCAGTATGAATTTCGATCCGCAGCGCCATCCGCATCTGGATCACGGCTACGCCGTGACCAGCTACTCCAGCCAGGGGCAGACCGCAGACCGTGTGCTCATCCATGTAGATACGGAGCTTGGCGCGAAGGACCTGCTCAATAACCGCATGGCCTATGTGTCAGTTTCGCGCGGCCAGTGGGACGCTCAGATATTCACGAATGATCGAGAGAAGCTGTCGCAGGCTTTGGGCCATGATATTTCGCACCAGAGCGCCCATACACCCGACCTGAAACCGCCGCAACACGAGATAGCCGAGACTCCCAAACAGGAAAAGAGTCAGGGTATGGGTATAGGGCTGAGCCTCTGAAGGCTCCGACCGCGGATGCGATTATCCGTTGCACGAAGCCCGTGGCTGACTTCGACTGGCGATTGCCGCGTCAACATTCGGTTTCATCGCTTCTGACCACTGAACATGTGGCGAAGATGCGGCCATTGCTGCGATCATTTATTGTTAGCAGTATGAACAGCGGGAACCGACATCGCGTATGGACATGGCTATTCTGTGCGTTGCTGTTCTGGCTTCACCGTCAGAAGAAGGGGCGACGCACCCCGGCTCCTCATGCCCAAGGGACCAGTAGCAGGCAAAATTGGCTGAAATTTACACAGTCTCCCTGCACAGTTCCTACACAGCAAAAAACTTTCAAATTATCCCTAATGAAACCAATGGTATGCGAAAGTTTTATCACCCGCTCAGGATGACAGCTTTGTAATACTTGACGGCTTGATCATCGAGGAAAGCTTTGCAGTGCAGAACAGCTTCAATCCCATTAATCCGGCAGGCGGCGGAGCCTTCCCTGAGGAAGCAATTCGTAAGGGTCGCCGCGGTAGCGCAGCTTGCGCGAGCCGAAGTAACTTCTGACCCAGAAACAGAAACCCATGAAATCGCGCAGGGGATAGAGCCAGGCCTTGCGCTGGGCGGCGCGATCGTTGACCACAGAACCGGCAACCAACTGACAGAGCAAAACGCGGTCGAGGATGGTGAAGGCCAGCAGTGCGATGCCGAGAGCGATGTGGCCGGCGGCTCCGAGAACGGCCAGTCCCAGCAGACCAAAGGGAACCGCGTAGGTTAACACTTCGCCAAAGTGTCCCTTGGGCCGGGAAAAACGCGTGCTTGTGGCCCAGGCCTGCTGATGCGCGATGCTCTTTTTGAAGGCGGCGTTGAGGATATGGTGCTCGACGATGTAGGTGGAGAGTGCTACAGTTTCGCCGGCCTTCGTCGCAGTCCAGTTGCCCAGCACAAAGTCGTCGGCGTAATATTGCGCGACCTCTTCGAAGCCTCCGATTTTTTCGACAGTGCTTTGACGCATGACCATGGACGGTCCGAGCGCGAACTGCATTCCCTCGAGCATCTCGGCCACTAGAACGCCAGAGGTCATTTCGATAGACATACCCATGGCTTCGAGTTGCGCCCAGAGTCCGTGACGAGTGACGCCGCGATAAAGACAGGTGACCATGCCGACGTTGGGGTCGGCGAGGGGCGCGACTACGGATGCCAGGTAATCAGGGCCGACGCGCACATCGCTGTCGGATGTGACGAGGATGGGATGGTGGGCGTCGCGGCGCATGATCTCCAGCGAGAAGGTGCGCGCGTTGGGCCAGGGAGGTTCGCCGCAGGTGAGGATGCGCGCCTTCACCTTGGGAAATCGGGCGGCAACGCGGCGAGCGGCAGCCAGGCCGGCGTCGTCGCTGTGGCGCGCGCAAAAGAGAATCTCGAACTCGGGATAATCTTGCTGGAAAAAGCTGGTTAAGTTTTGTTCGAGATCGGGCTCGTCGCCATGCACCGGCTTCAGGACGCTGATAGGGGGCAGGAATGGGCTTGCACTGGCGTCGGCGGCTGCGTGGCGGCAAAAGCGGCGCACGCCCACGGCAACCATCAGGCTGTAAACAGTGGAAGTGATCACTCCAAAGACCGCAAGCGTGCCCAGCGCGAGAGAAAGAATAGATCCGAAGGTCATAGCGGCGTGGTCGATCTCAAAGCCCGATTCCTGCACCCGATCCACTATCCCCGGAGCTTTGGTCAGGCATAGAAGAACCGTGGAAAAAGCAGTGCACCAATCTGAAATTTTACCTTAGCGGGCGAGGTTTCCCACCCTTGTAACGGAAGCAGTCGCAAGGATGGGGCACCGGAGTATTGCTGCGGCGCCTTGTTATTTCAGCGGACGGTCCGTCCAGAGGGCCTTGTCGGCGATGGATTGGACAGGGTAGAGGCGACCGGCGAGCAGGCTTTCCACTTTCTCCTGGTTGACGTCCTGGGCGAAGAGCCACTTGCGATTGCCTGTGCCCCACTCTTTGGAAAGCTGATTCTCGCTGAGAAAGATGTCTGGCGCGTCGGGGTAACAGGAGCCCCACAGCAGTGTAGTGCCTTCTCCATGCTGGCCGCAGCGCGGCACTACCATCAACGCCGGCCTGCCGTGGAAAAACGTGTGCGTATAAAAGACGACCGAAGATGCGTCGGACTGTTCGCCATAAATGATGAAGGAGTCAGCGGGCGAGGCTTTTTGCATAATGGTGTCGGCCAGCGGCTTGGAACTGAGCATGGGCTCAAAGCGGGCAAAGGCGATATGCGCGGCAATGAGGAAGACTGTCAAGGTGAGGGCTACGCTAATGGTGGCGGCCAGGTGCTTGCCTTTGACGCGGAGCACCCAGCCAACGGCCGGCCCAATGAGAAGAGTAACCGCGGCCAGAATGGCGGGCAGGCGTAGAGCGGCAAAAGATGCGCCGGTGAGGTCAAAGAAGTGAGACATGGAGAGCGTGTAATCGCCCACGCCGCGATGCGCCAGCACGGTGCCGATATCGGAAACAAAGGGCAGGTGGCGCGAATCCCACAGGCCCCAGCCGAGAGCAGCGGCGCTGAGCATGCCGACTACGGCAAAGACCGCTTGCGCGTAGCTGAGCCATGCCGTCGAGAGCAGCGGCTTGTCGCCGCCCAAAGCGCGGTTGAGAGTGTTGTTCTGCTCTATGCCGGCCAGGACCGCGGCGATGAGGATGAACATCGGCGTCCAGACCGGGAAGGTGTAGTACTCCTGATTGGTGGAGATGGAGAAGAAGAGCAAAGTCCATGCGGTGAAGAGGCTAAGCAGCCAGATGGTGTGCGCGCGGAATTTGTGCTGGAAGATGCTGCTGGCCACGTCATCGCATGCAGTCTCGTCCATGAAGAGGTTCACGGCCTGACCTTCGTCGTGGCGGATGTACTGCATCCAGCTGTGGCGGGTCTTCCATGCGACGGCTACGAGTGCAGGCAGGAAGAGGCTCCAGGGAAACAGCCATACCAGGTGCAGCAGCCAGTAGGCGGCGCCAGGCAGCTTATTGTAGTCGTGAGGGTAGCGCTTGCCAAAGAAGCGCAGGTAATGCTCGTTGACAAAATAGAAGTACCAGAAGCCGTGGACGTTGCCGATGGTGGGGTGGTTGCCGACGGGGTGTCCCTGATCGGGATTGGCGAGTCCGCAAAGGATGTGCCAGGGCGCGGCGATGGCGAGGAAGAGCAGCGGGCCGGTGACGGGCTTCAAAAGCCGCCAGCGACGCCAAAGGCCGGTGAGAATCAGGTAAGGAATGGCCGCGCCAACAAAAAATGTGGGGGCGATGAGGCCTTTGGTGAGCAAAGCCAACGCCAGGGCTGCCCACATCCAGTAAAAGCGCATAGACCGGCCCCGCTCAAAGCCGGTGAGCAGGCCGTAAAGCGCGATCAGCAGGAAGAGGCTCAACTGCGCTTCGGGAATGATGAAGCGGGTAAACAGAAATGGCCCCACCGAGGTGAGCACGCCCAGTCCGGCATAGAGTCCGGCACGCTCGCCCCATGCGCGACGTGCCCAAAGCCACGCGAGCCAGGCCAGGCCCAGCATGGCCAAAGCATTGGGCAAATGAGAGGCAAAGACATTTTCGCCGAAGACCTTGTAGAGGGCGCCGGAGAGCCAATAGGGCAGCGGCGGCTTTTCGATGTAGCGGATGCCGTTGACCCTGGCCGATATCCAGTCGCTGTGTTCGGCGAAGTACTGCGCGGCCTGAGCATGGGAGGAGTCAACGTCGTCCAGCAGGGGCGGAGTAAACAGCGAGGCGAATTGCACGGCGGCAAAGATTGCCGCAAAAAGGAGCCATGTGGCCAGCGCGGAGGGCGCTGTGCGCAGGCGAGAAAAGGTATTTGTCTGGTCTGTCATTGGTCAGTGAACGGTCAAAGCAAGGATAACAGTTTGGCATCCGCCTCAACGGCGATGAACCTTTGCGGAGACAACGCCTCGGGAGTGCAGGTCAACGTGTCAGGCTTGCGGACCTAGGATTGCGCGGTAAGTTGAGCAAGATCCGTAATCTGAAAGCTTCGAGAATCCGTCGAAGATAAACAAGGTTGGGTGTAACATGGTCAGCGGAAAGGACTCTGCAATGTATAACCGCCGTTTACTTTTCCCCTTTGCATCGTTTCTGACAGCCGCTTGCGCACTTTGTGGAGTTTCGGCGATGGCTGCCACGCCGTTCGCGATCACGGCCACCAACTTCACCTGGTCGTCAGCCGGCCCCAACTCGAGCCAGTACTCCGTCACCGGAATCCAAGGGGACGGAACAATAGTGATCAATTGCGTCTACACAGGAACAGCGATGGCCAAATTCCCGGTTTGCGGGGGCGGCCCGGTCGTCCAGATTCCCGTCACGGCCGGACAGACGCTCACTGGTGTGGTCGGCTTCCAGCCGTGGGGCACGCCAATTCCTGCCAGTTTGCACACGACGCCGCGCCGTTCCGGTAATTTGCCAATCACAGACCTGGCGCTTGCCAGCGTCTTCATGGCCGGATTCGGTCTTCGGCCCGGACGACGGCGCTGGATTGCTTTGGTAGTGTTAGCGGGAGGTGCGCTGGCTGGTCTGGTGGGGTTCAGCGCCTGCGGCGGCGCAAATTCCTTCGCGATGACGCCGGGGACCTATCCGTACACCATCACTACGAACTGGGAATCGAGCACTCCGGCTA
>JBAPYY010000696.1:0-3330 GCA_049284975.1 Occallatibacter sp. | reverse complement strand
GCCAGAAATCCGCCATTAACTTCTCGACGGTGCTGAACCGATAGGCCGTCTCGGCTCCCAGAAAATGCCGATGATCGCCTTTGCCGCGCTCATTATCGTAGCCAACCTCACGAACACCGGGACGGCCATAAAACAGCGAGTACTTCAGGCCATGAGTCGATGGCGGAACTGGCGATTTGACGCGCCAGAGCACCATTTCAACGATCGCACCATCGTCGTAATCAATGCGCTGATCAAAGAGCAGTTCGGCCTTCATAGGTCGTCGTGATGGTAGTATACACCATATGGTCTTGTTTGCCAGAATTTATTGAGTATTGTATTGGGTTAGTATGCATAATGCTCCGCTCAGGGGCTAAAGCCCATTATTGTTTTGTTGCACTTACGGCACGACTGAAGTCGTGCCCTGACACAGAGCCAGTTCAATTTCGAGACTTTCCGCAACTTGGTTAACCGAGCAACTTCAAAATATCGACTGAATCAGAGTTTCCCAGCACGCGAGCTTATACGCTCGAAGCTAGTCGAGTTGATACGCTGGCGCACCTGGCCGAGCGCCAGCAGAATGCCGTGCAGCAGAGCTTCCGGACGGGGAGGGCAGCCGGGGATGTAAACGTCAACGGGAATCACCGCATCCACTCCGCCGAGCGAGGCGTAGTTCGCGCCGAAGATGCCTCCGCTGATGCCGCATGCGCCCACGGCCGCCACAATCTTCGGCTCGGGCGTCGCGGCCCAGGTCTTGCGCAGCGCCAGTTCCATGTTGCGCGTGACGGGGCCGGTGACCAGCAGCATATCGGCGTGGCGCGGCGAGGCCACGAAATGAATGCCGAAGCGTTCGATGTCGTGAACCGGATTGTTCAACGCGACAATCTCCTGCTCGCACCCGTTGCATGAGCCCGCATCCACCTGCCGAATCGACAGCGATCGTCCGAGCATATCCTCAATTCCCGCGGCGAGCCGCTTGCCGGGCTCCTCGGCGGCTGGACCGGTGGTGGCCGACTTCAACTCAGCATGAGTGCCATCGGAATTGAGCGCGTATTCAGCGATGTGAACCAGGTCGCGGCGAGCGGTGACGGCAAGCTCAAATTGACGGCTCATCTTCACGGCTCCATCCTTGGAGGCCGCTTCACATTCGCCGCAAAAGATGCAGCGGCCGTAGTCCACTGTGACCGTGCGCGCGCCGTCGTGGTCGCTGATGGAGATGGCCCCGGTGGGGCAGGCCTCGGCGGCAGGACGCGCGTCGGACCAGGAATTGAAGTCGAACTCCGGGCATCCGCGAAACTGCTCGGCCAAGTGCGGCGCAAGGCGCGGATAATCGGCGGTCGCCGTGCCAACTCTGAACGATTTTTGGAGGATCTTGAACATCGCGTTACCGATCCGTCCCCGAGTAGGACAAGTTAAAGCTCTTGTTGATCACCGGAAAATCCGCAACGATATTGCCTTCCACTGCTTCAACGATGGCCGGCCAGTTGTTGATGGATGGGTCTTTCACCTTGCAGCGTTCCAAGCAATTTCCCTCGCCGGTGCGTACCCAGTGAATGATCTCGCCGCGCCAGCCTTCCACCGCGCTCAGCGCGCAGCGTCCTGGCGGAATGGGCTGAGCGGGCGCGCGATGCGTGCCTTCCGGCAAGCGGCTAACAGCAGCGCGAATTATCTGAATCGACTCGCCCACCTCATCGATGCGCACCTGCATGCGGTCGCGCACATCTCCAGATTGGTAGACGGGCACCTTGAAAGACAGATTGCCGTACGCCTCGTACGGATGATCGCGCCGAATGTCGAGATCGACGCCGGAGGCACGTCCTGCCACGCCGACAATTCCGAGCTTCAACGCCTTCTCCGGCCGCAGGACTCCCGTGCGTTCCAGGCGATGGCGCGTTGAGTTGGACGCCTGAAGAATCACGACCAGATCGCTGAAGTCGCTCTCCACTTCGGCGAGCGTGCTCTCGATGGCCTCGACTTGGGCCTGTTGCCAATCCCTGCGCACGCCGCCGATAGCAACCATGCCGCGCAGTACGCGGCTGCCGGTGAGCATTTCGTTCAGGCCGAGCACCATCTCTCGCATTCGGCCGGCGTGAGCATTGGCAATCACAAAACCGACATCGTTGGCGATAGCGCCCACGTCGGCGATGTGATTTGCAATCCGTTCCAGTTCGAGCAGAATGACGCGCATCCACTGCGCACGCGCCGGAACCTCGATTCCAGCGGCACGCTCCACAGCCTCGCAAAATGCCGTGCCGTGAGAGAACGCCGAATCGCCCGAGATGCTCTCGGCCAGAAAAACCGCGCGGTGGATGGGAAGATTCTCGAACAGCTTTTCGGTTCCCTTGTGCGTGTAGAACATGCGCAGTTGCAGGTACAGAATGGGCTCGCCGGCAACGGCAAAATCGAAGTGGCCGGGCTCGATGATGCCGGCATGAACCGGGCCAACCGGAATATGGAAGACGCCTTCTCCGTGCGCTGGCCGATATACGTGCTGCTCACCTTCGAACGGGGGCAGCACGGTGTCGAGCGGAAAATCTTTGCGCAGCGGATGCACGTCGGGCCAATTATCGTGCAATGCGACGCGGCGCGGATTGGGATGTCCGGCGGCTTCCAGTCCAAACCAATCCTGAATTTCACGCTCTTGCCAGTTGATGGCCGGAAGCTCCGCGGCGAGCGACGGAAACGATGGATGATCGCCGGGGATGGGAGCTTTCAGTATCACCCAGGCAGAGTCACCCGGCCGGTCAAAAACATAGTAGTTGTAAAAAACGCCTTCCGCGTTCACGCGGTCCTCGGCGAATACGGTAACCAGCCTCGCCTGATACCCGACAAGAAAATGCCGGACGATTTCCGTGGCGTCCTCGCTATTCAACAGAACTGTAACCTGATCGGGGACAAACTCGCCGACGGCTCCGATCTGCCCCGGAAAACGCTCGCGAAGTTCTTCAAAAAGAGGCGTCATTGTCCGCTCACCACCCGAGCCGCTCTGCTAATCAATTCAAACAATGGAGCCGGCACCCAGAATCCAATTATGACCAGCGACGAGGCCAGCGCAAGCAGAGAACCATTGCGCCAGGGACGGCGCGCGGCCACCGGAGCATCGCCGCCTGGACCGAGAACCATGCCGCTCGCATGGAGCAGAATGCCCGCAAATATCCCCGTCCCGAAAAGAACGAGGAGGACGCCGGTAAGCGCGTGTCCGCCGTCGAAGGCTGCGCGCACAATAAGAAATTCGCTCTGAAACAGGGCGAAGGGCGGCATTCCGATAATCGCCAGCATGGCCATGAAAAACACCACACCGGTGACCGGCATGGCGCGGATCACGCTGCCTTTGATATCGGGCATCTGGTT
>JBAPYY010000695.1:0-2275 GCA_049284975.1 Occallatibacter sp. | reverse complement strand
CTCGATCATCGGTCATTCTCCTCAACAACCAGTTTCCTGCCGGCTTCACCCACTATTCACACTGGTGAAAACGATCTTCAAAGTCACGCGGCAGCCTCGGCGAAAAAGGTTTCGATCCCGGCCACTTCCTTTTCAGAGAGGCGCAACTCGCCGGCGCGCATCACTCCTTCGGCTTGAAGAGAGTTGCGCGCGCCGACGATCGCTCCCGTCACCGCGGGGTGGTGCAGCGTCCAAGCGATTGCGACTTCTCCGGCTGACCGGTTGTGGTGTCTTCCAATGAGCATTCGCAATGTAGAGAATGCATTTATCTCTCCAAACGCCGTTCGACCCAGAACTGTCCAAGTTTGCATCACCATCCAACACGGGGCGCGCAGGTCTCAATTCTTCGCGCTGGAATTCTGTTTGCGGAGTAGAAGTCCAAACCTGTCGAAATGCGGACATCTTTGTCGGCCCCGGGACGATTAACTGACCTACACGGGCGATTCGTAACTACTCAGTTGTCTATGCCGCGGAAGATGCGCGGTGAAGTCATTGCGTGCGATTGGAACGAGACGTGCCTCATGCTGGGTTATCAGGAGGAACAACGTGCAAGAAGCACAGCCATACACCGGGAACGAACCCAGCTTCAACGTCCCCAACGGCGACGGCGTACACGAGGAAATGAACAAGGCTCTCTCCCGCTGCCGGGCCTCGTTCTTCAGAAGTGCGTACCGCTTTCTCGAAAATACGGCGGACGCGGAGGATGCGGTTCAGGACGCGCTACTTTCCGCCTACAAGCACATTGACCAATTCAGGGGCGAGGCGCAGATGTCGACCTGGTTAACTGCGATTGTCGCCAATTGTGCCCGCATGCAATTGCGCAAGCGGCCACGCAACATCCACGTGTCGCTGGATGAACCCATCGGCGAGGAGCAGGAACTCCCCATGTCAGAATTATTGGCAGACTGCCGGCTGAGTCCTGAGGACGAGTGCGGAAATTCCGAACTGCGTGCGCGCCTGAACGAACTTGTGTCCCAACTCTCGCCTTCGTTGCGCAAGGCATTTCAGTTGCGTGATCTGGACGGTCTGACAACTCGCGAGGCGGCGAACATTCTAGGCGTGGCGGACGGAACGGTGAAAGCTCAACTGGCGCGGGCACGCGCCAAGCTCAGGCGATTGATGCGCCGGACGCCCCGCACGCATCAACTACGTAGGACCTACGCGACGCCGAGAATGCCCGAGAAATAGCGACCAATCAGGAAGAGACTCTACGTGGACAGTTTTCGCCTTTAGCGCAATTACTTCCTCGACTAACCAAGCGTCCATGAGCACTCGTCCAAGAAAAAGCCCTACCCCATCAGGGGGCAGGGCGTCAGCCAGCAACGCGAGAATTTATGCCAGCGATCGGCGGAGCCAACTACATCCCAGTCCGCTCAAAGATCAATGATTCCGTGTTGCGACCGAAGTCGATCTCTTCGAGCGTTCGTGTATTGGCGCTGGTTGTGCCGGTCACAACGTCGGCCTGCACCGCTTGAGTTTTATTCGTCTTCAATGTTCCGGGTACTGTGGCAATGGTTTTTCCATCACGCAGGAAATTCACCTGTACCTCTGGGCCGGTTCCTTGCCACTCGACCTTGTAGTTGCCAGGTTGCAGCCGCGCGCTACCAACTTGTACAGAGTCCGGGATCTCCACCGAGTGCTGATTATTGTCCCGTGCCAAAGCGAACACCGACGACAGTAGGCCGAGCATCGATAAAAGTAATGTGTACTTTATTAGCTTCATTGTGCAAGTTCTCCTTCAGAAAGTTGAGCGGCAGTTCTTGGTCTGATGGATGGGGCCGCTAACTCAGACACTGAATGCTTTTTTCAATAGATGCCAGCCAATCGACTTGAGGTGCAAACGCGAGCGTCCGCGGATGTAATTGTGCGTAAATCTTCGTAATCATTATTGAATCCCGCCAAGAATAGTCCTGCGACACCGGGCGCCTTCACGTGCCTTCAACCTAGACCTTGCACGGATTGATAAGGGAACCAGATCTAGCGTCATTTCACTGGCTCAAATTTTTGGACTCTGCGACCCCAATCGGTCTCGGCCACATAAATGTTGCCTTTGGAGTCGACGGCTAGCGTGTGGCCGTGGGTAAACTCACCTATCTGGTGACCAGGACGCCCGAAGCTTGAGAGTACTTTTCCGCTGGCATGGTCGAGAACTTTGACCTCCTCATCGCCTCCATCATCCACGTACATAAATTTCTGCTCCCGGTCGGGAGAAAAGCCGATCCACCAAGTAGTACCC
>JBAPYY010000694.1:0-1616 GCA_049284975.1 Occallatibacter sp. | reverse complement strand
GGAACGTTGTTCCCTTCCAGAAGCGGCAAGGCCCTCCGGTGGTATCCGAAGGGCCTAAGTATTAGCGGACGTTCCCGCCTATGACCTGACGGCGCGCTTGGGCTTGTAACCCAGCAGGCCGTAGTAGGCCACGTACAGGTAGCAGATGATGGGCAGGACGAACGCATATTGAATCCCCACTTTGTCGGCCAGTCCTCCCGTGACGTATTCGAGGTTGTGGGCCATTGCGTAGTGCTTGCCGAAGACATCGGCCATTGCGCCAAACAGGAAAGGAACCACCGCTCCGCCCACATTGCCGATGGTGATTACGCCCGAACCTTTGCTGGTCAATGGTCCAAGTTCGGCGATGCCAAGGGTGAAGATGGTTGGATACATGATGGAGTTGGCCAGACCGCAGAGTATCAGGCTCCAGACGGCGACCAGGCCGGTGGATAACATGGAAACCAGGAGCAGTATCACGCCGAAGATTCCCAGGCCGACGAGGAGCTTTTCCGCTTTGATCCAGGTCATGAGGAAGCTGCCAAGGAAGCGGCCTGCCATGATGAACAAGTAATAGACCGTAACCAGGAGTCCGGCTGTTTCTTTGCTGCCGATACCCTGCGCCTGGCAGTATTGGATGGTGATGGCGGCCAGGGCGATTTCAACGCCCACGTAAAAGAAGATGCCCACCATTCCCTTGACGGTGTGCGAATAGCTCCAGATGTTGCGGGCGGGAAGCGGGGAGTCCTCTGATGGCCGTGCTGAGGTAATGGCCGGCAGATGCAGAAACATCACGACAAAGCCCAAGAGCAGCAGCGCGATGGCGATGAGGACGTAAGGCCCTTCAAGCATGTGAGCCTGGATGCGCGGATCGGAGACCTTGCTGGTGTCGGCCAGAATGAATTGGGCTGTAAACCATCCGGCGACTGCCGAGGCGCCGGAGTTGAAGGCCTGAGCCAGATTCAGCCGTGCCGACGCGCTATGCTCGGGACCAAGAATCGCGACATAGGGGTTGGCTGATGTCTGCAGAGCGCAGACACCGGTGGCCAATACAAAAATCGCTGCCAGAGTCAGGGAAAAGCTTACCTGATTCGCAGCCGGGACAAACAATAGAGCGCCCGCCACCATGATGAAGAGTGAGATAACCATGGTGCGCTTGTATCCAACCTTTTCAATAAGGCGGGCGCTGGGAACGGAGAAAACCAGGTAAGCGAAGAACCAGGCGGCTGTCGCCAGCATCGCGGGTCCATGAGGCAGATGGAATATCTCCTTCAGCTTGTTCACCAGTTGGTTGTTCAGGCTGGTGAGAAATCCGAAGATGCCGAAAAGAGTGGCGACCGTAATGAATGGGACTGTGTAATTGGGCGCGCTTGCTGCTGCCGGTGATGTGGGTCGCGTTGCCATGATTATTTTCCTGCTTTCTTTTGAAAGAGCTGCCTGGTCTTCTCTGTCCTTCTTACGGTTTGCGTTACTCTCTGAGAGTCATTACGAAACTGTAAGGAACTCATTTTACGACACGCGATGAGCGCCGCCAGATGCGTGGCAGATGTGAATCTGCGGTTCAATACCTATCCGGGTTGCATAGCTGCTGGCCAACGCCTTGGCAAATGCGGCAGCCTGGCTCTGCTCCACCAGAT
>JBAPYY010000693.1:0-6215 GCA_049284975.1 Occallatibacter sp. | reverse complement strand
CCATCTATCCCGGCCAGTTCTCCATCATGATGGACGAGTTGGAAAAGATCGCCCCAGTGGTCGGACGCAATCTGTCGCGCGGCATCCGAGTCGAGGCCGCCAAAGCGTGAACCGGCGCATGCCAAGTTCCGATTCCGGACATTTGGCAGCGCGTCTATGGATGGGGCGTAATGGCAACAATTGTAATTACGGGAGTTCGTTTCTTGCCGGTGATTTCATCTGGACCGTAATGCCAGAAGATACGGTAAGCGCCGGCGGTATTATTTTGCGCGTAGGCTTCGAAGATTTTCTCGCCATTCAAGCCCGTCAATGACAGAAACTCGTGTGTGTGCAGACCGGGATGGTGCGGATCTAATTCCAAGTAACCAAGAGCCTTGCGTACCTGTGCGGCGAGCGCGGCCTTAGCCGGAGTTTTTTCGATCGCTGTTAGTTGCTTATCTGCTGTGGGCGTGAATTTAATCTTCGTTTGCATATCTATTCCTTTTTAATCATCTTTTATGGATGATTACCGGTCTGTTCGCGCGGCCTTGGCAAACGAGCCGCGGTAAATGCTCTTTCCCTCAGCCGACTCACGCAAGCCTTGTTTCACGCTGGCCAGAGCCGGAGCATTCTCGTAGAGCCACATCTCTGAGGCGGGCACAGCCTTAACTGGATCAAGAATCAGTTGGCCGAGGGAATTGCGATAAATATTGTAGGCTGTGGCGCTGGCCAGCGCCGCGCCCAGCGTGAGGCGCTTTTTCGCATCCGGTTGAGAAAACTCCGAGACGAGTTGAAAATCGGTACTTTTGAGAACAGCCAAAACTGACATAGTAGGAGAATAGCACTAGTGGAAATTGGAGTCAAGTGGGAACTTCCCACATTGGAAACTCGGATAATGGCCCGAAGCAAGTGAAGAGCTGCAAGCGAGCGCTACTTCGCAACGCGATCTCCAGCCCCGGGGCTGACAAATCAATTAAACTCAATGCGTCCCACTTTTGTTTCCTGGACTCAAACCATGAACTCGCCGAAAGCTACCGTTGCCCGTATGGCTGTCTTCACGTTACTGGCCCTTGCCCTCACCAGCTGCCGCCCGCACGACTTTCCGCAATACCCGCCGAACTACCGCGAATACGCCTATGTGACGAACGGCGGCAGCGGGACGGTCAGCGTTTTCGACGTGGTAAACGTCCGGTTGGACCGCGAGCTTGCTGTGGGACAGAATCCCGTGGCCGTCGCGGTCAGCCCCACACGCAACGAAGTCTACGTGGTAAATTCCGGCACGGCCGGCGGGCAAGGCTCGATCTCGGTCATCAATGCGGAAAACAATACAGTCGCGGGCGCCATCGCGGTTCACAGGCAGCCGGTCTCCATTGATATCGACGCTAAAGGCGATCTGGCGTACGTGGCCAATTCCGGCTCGAACAGCATCTCTGTCGTTGACCTGAAAACGCGACGCGAGATTGCGGCTATTGGCGCGGGCGAAGTACCGGTCGCAGCGCGCATCTCCTCAGACGGCAATACGCTGGTTGTGGCCAACCGCAAGGCCGGTTCGGTCAGCCTCATCGATCCCGCGGCTCGTCTCGTCCGCCAGGTCTTCGAGGGCTGCCCCGGCGCTTCCGACGCCGCTATCCTAGCGGATTCCTCAAAGGTCTTTGTGGCGTGCTCGGGCGGCCATCAGATCATGGTCATCTCGCTGGCCCGTGCCGCATCAGGTCCGGATAAAACCCCGGGTCTTAAAAGCGAGGCTCAGCCCGCGCAGCCCGACCGTCTGGAGGCTTTGCTCGATGTAGGGCAGGCACCGTTGCAGTTGGCCCTCAAGCCCGATGGCGGCGAACTGTTTGCCGTGAATTCGCTCTCCAACTCCATCTCCGAGGTCATCAACAATACGGACGACGTGAGCAGCGCAACCATGATCGGGGAATTTCCCGTCAGCGGATTGGTTTCGCCGGATAACTCCATGCTCTACGTTGCCAACCTGCGCTCTCAGTACGTCACGGTCTACGCCATCGATGACGGCAAGCGCATGGGATCGATTCACGTTGGCGACGGCCCTTCGGCGCTGGCGCTTTCCAGCTCCGGGCTGCTGCTGTTTGCCGTAGATTCGCGCTCGAATGATGTGGCCGTGGTTCGCACCGGCACGCTTTCGCTCTTCACATTGCTTTCAGCCGGCCGCGCTCCCAACGCCATTGCCATGAAGGCCTTCAAGCTGCCGTAAGACACGGTCGGCCTGCCGAGCCGGCAGGCCGATCGTGGATCTTCCTTTAATCCCCAAGGTATTGAAAACATATTTAGTGGCAGCTGCACCCGTTTTTTGCGGGGCTGCTGTCAGCGGAGAGACATCCCCTCGATGGAATTAATGCGCCCGGTGAGAGCCTGGCGGGCTGCCTGAACCATGCGCGTGATGGCAGACAGAATGGCGGCGATAAACGAAGGGCGCGGCGGCGGAGGCGGCTCAGGAGCACGGTAGTTTGATTTTTTGTATGCGATGTGGCGCACGATAGGTTCCGGTTCTCTCATTGCGATCTCCTGCTCTTGAGAGGCTTCGTACCAGCGGGCAGCCATGCCGGCGTGGTACTCGGCTTCGCCGAAACTATCGCGGTCGCGGGCGGCTTGAGCGAGCTTGAAATGGCGGGCGGCTTCTTCGCGATGGTAGGTGGTAATGTCACCAAAATCTGCAGGCATAGGCAATTCCGTTCTCCCGGTTCGCCGGGCAGGGTTGGTTTTTATCGGCGCTCCTCAGTCTTTTTTGATTCGCAAAAAAGGCCAAGGTGAGCAAAGAGCGACAACGACTCCGCTCCCCGCATATTTGCTTCCGCCTGAATCATCGGCAAAATCTGGGAAATCTTCAGCAAGCGAAGATCTGGCGGCAGTGAACAGGTGCAACGCCCTCACGTGGCGGGTGATGCGTGGAGGGAGGTTCGCTGAGAAAGTGAAGAGCGAGTTTGTTTCCCCTTATTTAAGCTATTAAAAATAAATATGTTATCGTGACTTATGTATTTCGTTTCTTAGATGCCGGGTGGTCCAGGTCTCGCTTTTGAGACCTGGCATTTGTCGGGTCGGCGTGGGACAAAAAGGGCAGTTCAGCGCGGGTTGTTCAGGCGGGCGGCATCGCGCTTTTGCGCCTTCCATTTGTAACCGAGCCATGCGAGATAGCCCAGCTGGATGACCCAGGTAACAACATAGGCGGCAATGCGGAATTGGTGGTCGAGAATCGCTGCTTGATCCATTTTTCCCTCTTACTTCACTGGTTCTGGTGCAGGTTATGCCGGAATCAGGCGTCGAGCGCTTGCTGTGCTTCAGCGGCCGCAATCTTCTGGTGCTGTCGCTCGACATGGTAGCGGAGGCCGAGGATCAGCAGGCCCCATGCGAGCCAGGCGAGGAGATTCCAACCCCAAGCGGCCAGCATTTGCGGGTCCTTGATGCCCGAGTCGGGCCCACCGCCAAAAACCGGTGCCGGATGCTGCGTACGCCACCAGCGGTTCGACATATAGACGATGGGTGTGTCGAGCGCGCCGAAGATGCCGAGAACGGCGGCCAGCGTCTGCACCTGAGGTCCTGCAGCGAAGCGGCGCAGGAGCAGGTAGCTGACATAGATAAGCCAAAGGACGAGGGTCGTGGTCAGGCGCGCGTCCCATGTCCACCAGATGCCCCAGGCGCGTCGTCCCCACAAGGGTCCGGTGGCGAGAATGTTGGTGCAATAGACGACCGCGATCTCAGCCCCAGAAAGTGCCCAAGCGTCAGCAATCTGTGCCCATTCCGGATGGTTGCGCCTGTAGGCAAGATAGCCAATAGATCCCGCCAGAGAGACAACAAAAAAAACAGAGGAATCCATGGCGATGGATACGTGATAGTAGAAGATGCGAGAGATGTCGCCCTGCATGGCATCGTTGGGCGCGACATAGACGGCCTGGTAAAAACCCCAGACCATGAGGGCGACGGTAAGCGCGGCGTAGATGCCTATTGCGAATTTCTTCATGGGGAATCCTGATGGAACGATATCAGTGTACTAGGGCAAAGGCGCAGCGGTCTCGACCTGAAGATGGATATGTATTTGTAGGTTCGGACTATTGGGGTTTTTGTGGTATCCCACCCATTCCGCAAAGAGCGCGAAATGGATGGGGCCCCCGGAGATGTTAGGCAGGCCTATTCGTAGGCCAGAGCGTCGATGGGGTCCTTGCGGGCTCCCATCCAGGCCGGGTAGAGCGCGCCGCAAATAGCTCCAACAAAAGCAATGGCAGAGCCTTTGGCGATCCAAATGCCGGTGACTTCAAAGCGCTGCATGGGAAACAGGTGGACCATCAAGAGTTTTACGCCGAAGGTGCCCGCAATCCCCAATAGCACTCCCACTATGGCCATCACCGCAGTCTCGCGCAGCACAACGTCAACGATGGTCAACTTGGATGCGCCCATCGACTTGAGAATTCCAATCTCCCGGGTCCGCTCGAGGACCGCCGTATACATGGATTGGAAGATAGCCAGGAATCCCACAACCACAGCGATAAAAGTGACCACATCGAGTGCGATATTGAAGCCGGGAATCTTGTTGGGAGTCATCTCCTCGAGCCATTCGTCAACGGTTTCCACCGGAAAGCCTTCGAGGCCCCGCGTCGCATGGATTTCCTGAATGACGGCGTTATCGTTGGCCGGGTCGTCGCATTTGATGTAAAAAAGCGATGCCTTGCCCTCAGCGTCCATCATCTTGCCCATGGTGTCGATGCGCAGCAGCTTGCGCCCGCCCTTGCCGTGCTCGACGATACCCGAGATGCGAAACGGATGATCCATGATCACGATCGTGTCGCCCACTTTATGGCCGCCGTCGGCGCTGGCGAAGACGTCGTCAACGATTACGTCATATGGCCCCTCGAACGGACCGCCGGAGAGATAAACAAAGGGTTTCAGGGCATTGAAACTGGGGTAATCGATGCCATAGAGAACTTCGATTTTGCCGGCAGTGGAGAGTTTTTGAATCACCGCGGAAACCACGGCCACGTGCGGCAGGCGCTGAATGGCTTCGGCGTTTTTGGCCGGCATGGGAGCGCCGCTCACCCCAACCATTATGCTGGCGTTGGAGGGGCGCACCATCAGATCGGCACCGATGCCGTTAGTGCGCTGCTTTGTATCGTTCAACATACCCATGAAGATGCCCACGATGGACAGAATCATAATCACTTCAATGGCCACGGCGAGAACGCTGATGATCGAGCGGACCGGGCGGTGGAGCAGGTTGGCAAAAATAAGTTTATTCATTCCCGATGATTGCTCCGAGAGGCTGTAGATTGCTTGAAAGGCTCACGCTTCAAGGGTAACAGCCCTGGCCGGAGGTGAAAGCGCGCTGAGCGCCCGGCGAGGAAACAGGCGAGCAGGGCAGCGACAAAGCTTCAATTGGGTACTTTCGTAATTTAAAAATGTGCAGCGGCCTGAAACGAAAAGGGAAACATCTCGATAATCTTTGACCAATGAGGCAGTCCGGTTTATTGTGGAGTGGTCAATCTTAACTTAGTACTTGAAAGTTTTGTGGCAAGCGATGAGCAGCTTTGGAGAAGACCTGCGCAAGGAGCGGGTGTCCCGCGGCATAGCGCTGGAGCACATCACGACGGTCACCAAGATCAGCCAGCAGCATCTGATTGCGCTGGAGCAGGAGAAGTTCCGCCTGCTTCCCGGCGGCATCCTCAGCAAAGGAATTGTTCGCGGCTACGCTGGAGCAGTGGGCCTTGATGAGGTTGACTGGACGGAGCGGTTCCTTAAAGCTTATCGCGCCAGCGGACAGATGCTGGAAGACGACCGCAGTTGGATGGAGTTTGCCTCGAACGTGGGCAAGGCCCGCATCCAGCGCCGAGACGAGTTGGAGAGGCGATTGCGCTTGATCGGCGCGATGTTGTTGCTGCTGGTTGGTTTAGCGGGCCTTTGTTTGGCGGTGCGTTACTTTGGCCTGCGCGGCGGCTGGTGGCCCACGCTGCTGCCGTGAAGCTCCACAGCTAAGACTGATTTCACTCTGATCTGCAAAGCTTGATTTAGTTAACGTCCCGCCTGAGCGAAAAGATCACCCTTGTTTGAAATTAGCGAAATTGCGTTGGGGCCGCTTTCTCATGGTTCAAAGTGTGGCTCAGAATATTGAATTGATTTGTGTACACATTTGTGTCTAAAATGATAGGCAGGCAATGGCTGGCAAGGAACTCGAATTCGAGTGGGATGAGGCCAAGTCCAGAATCAACCTGGAGAAACACAGAGTTTCATTC
>JBAPYY010000692.1:0-4010 GCA_049284975.1 Occallatibacter sp. | reverse complement strand
GCTCGGTGTCGTCGGGCACCATGCCGCCCGTGTCCACCAGTCGGAACTCGCGCCCAGCCCACTCGTATTCGCCATAGATGCGGTCGCGCGTGATGCCCGGTTCGTCACCCACAATCGAGCGGCGGCTTTGGGTGAGCCGGTTGAAGAGCGTGGATTTGCCCACGTTGGGCCGGCCCACAATGGCCACCAGCGGCAGCGCGACTGCGCGCGTCTTTACCGGCACTATCGACTTATGATATTTCGACAAAACTTATCTCCAGTCGCCGCCAGACACGTACTTAACGGGCTGGACCGCGTCTCTCTATTTTCTATCTGATTCCAGCCGCACTTGCGTTCAAGTACTTGGCTGGCGGGTCAACTTCCAAAAAAGGTGCGACTGCCAGCAGCAACTCAATGGCTGAATGGTCGAGAAGATCGCGAAGGGGCTGTGGCAGGACCCTGGACTTTGTCACCCGGCAAAGCAGCCTATGCGCATCGATTCAAAGTACAGCGAAGCCGGTTCCACTCGCGACAAGCAATAATGGCTTGCTCCTTTAGTATCTCATCCGTCAACAGCCAGGCGCTTTAATGAGCCTTTTCTTATCTTTGCGACAAAATTGCGGCACATCAATTGCCCTCCTGCTTCAAGGGAGGGATCGATGCATATTCACGGGAACTCCATGAGCATCAACGCGGCCAGCTTTCACAGCGCCGCGCAAAACGAGAAAACCGCTGCCGCACAGCGAGCCGCTGATGCCCGCAAAAAACTGCTCAAGGGCGCATCGGAGATTGAGGGCGCGTCTACCCCTGAGGAATCACTGCTGATCGGTCAGTGGATGGACTCGCGGCACAGCCAAGTGCTGAGCGAGGATGAAGACCACACTGCCACCGAAGGTAAAAACTCAGACTTTGGTTGAGACACGGGTCCGGCCTCCTAGACAACAAAAAATCCCTCACGCGTTCTTAGGCGCGTGAGGGTAGGAGGCTTGAAATTACATTTTGCTACTGACAAAGACCGCGGTCGTCAGAGCCGGAATGGTTGCCGTGCCCGACTGCGGGTTAAAGGTGGATTGGCCCACAATTGGGTCGTTCGAATGCTGCTGCACAGGATGAAGCTGCAACTGCATCCCTTGAAGCACGGAATTGGTGAAGGTGACTTGCGCATCGGTTGCGTTATAGAAGACGACGATGTGGTGATACGGGCCATAGTTCGTTCCGTGGTCGTCCAGCTTGGTCACAATCAGGCCCGGAATCTGGCTGGGGCCGGTATTCAGGAAGCTCAGATTCGCCTGAATTTCGTTGAATGTCTTCATGCGGAAGAGTCCTGAACTGTAACGAATGGCCATGAACTCCTGGAAGGCCTTGGTCGTGTCGGAAATATTCCGCGGAGTGGGATCGAGCGCGGGATTGGCGAGCAGCGGCTGCATGATGGGCCACTCGGATTGATTCTGGCTGGTCACGGGTAGTCCGATGCCCCAGTTGGCGGTCTGATAACTGAAGTCGATCTTGTTGAACCAGTCGCCGGAGATGTAGCTGTTGTTGTCCATGTCCTTGGAGCGCAGCAGATCGTCACCTCCGAGGAAGAACGGAATGCCCTCACCGAGCGCAATCAGGCTCATAGCCAGCACTTGGCGGCGGGCGCGGGTAGCGATTGAGTCAGATGCAGAGGCCTTCAATTGCACGGCATCAAAGAGCGTCTGATTGTCGTGAACCGAGCAGAAGTCGATGTCTTCGATGGGAGTTGCCGTGTAGCCGGCGGGTTGTCCGCCGTAGTTCAGGTCAGCTCCTGTGACCGTCTGTCCCTCGGCATCGACGAAGGAATAATTCTGGAGATTTCCTGTTAATCCGATGCGAATCCAGTCCGCCTCCTGCAGCAGAGTGGCGACCTGGCTGGATTGCGGCGTGCTCCCCGTAGTGAATGCGCTTGGGTCGGTGGCGAGGCCCGTGGCGAATCCCTGCGTGCGCGCGTCGGTGAAGGGGCTGCCACCGCGTATGCCGTCGCGTATTCGGTCGTTGAAGGTGCCAATGCCGTAGCCATACAGGTTGAGCTGACTGGCGTTGGGGCCAAGCGCGTTGTTGGCGGTCTCGCCGATCTGGTAGCCTTCGCCGTAGAGGTAAATCTTGCTGCCGTCCACGCCGTCCTTTTCCAGCGTGAGCGCGTTCAGCGCGTTCTTGAGGTCCTGCATGTTGTAGGTGAAGTGCAGGCTCATCTCGTCAAAGCGGAAACCGTCGATCTTGTACTGCTTCGCGTTGAGCACGACGGTGTCGATCATCAGCTTTTCCATCATCTGATGCTCGCTGGCGGTGTCTGCGCAGCAGGACCCAGTTAGCAACACGCCGTTGGAATCCAGGCGGTGGTAGTAGTTGGGCACTATCTCGTCCAGGTTCGCCTCGAAGGTTTCGCCGCTGGCACTGGTGTGATTGAAGACCACATCCTGAATTACGCGCAGCCCGGCCGAGTGCAAGCCTGCGACCATGGTCCGATATTCAAAGACGCGGTTGTCCGGGTTGATGGCATAGGAGCCTTGAGGGGCCATGTAATGCACCGGGTTATAACCCCAGTTATAGCCATCGGTATTCTGGACGGCGGTAATGGCCGCCTGCTGTTGCTCGCCGTCGGGCGGATATTGCGCCAGATTTCCGGGCGACTGCCATGTTGACTTGTCTTCATTGACGCCGTCGAAGCGGAAGCTCGGCAATATGTGTACGGCTTTGAGGCCCGCCCGCGCCAAGTCGCTGAGATGCTTCATGCCATTGCTGTTGAGATCGGCAAAAGCTTCGTACGTGCCTTTGATTGGAGCGGGCACAGTGGGGTCGTCCACGCTGAAGTCGCGGATATGCAGCTCGTAGATGCTCATATCGCTGAGGCTGGCCAGAGGGGGCGAAGATAAAAAGTCCCAGCCCGGCGGTTTCAGCGCATCGTCGCTGAGGTCAGTGATGCGGCTCATGGTTCCATTCAGCGCAACGTCGATCGAATACGGATCGGTGGTGACGTTGTTGACAATAGCCTGAGCAGCAGCGACGTAGACATTGACGCTGAAGAGATAATACTTACCCTTCCAGTCATAGTCGCCACGGGCAACCCATACGCCGTTGTGCTCGTGCATGGCGATGGTCTGCTCCGGCGCTGTGTCGGTTGGCTTGTTATAGAGAAGCAAGGAGACGCTTTGTGCCGTAGGCGCCCACAGTTTGATCTTCACAGGCACCGAGTCATCGTCGTCAAAGTCGAACCAACCTGAGTCGCCGTTGTGATGGAAGACCACGCCAAGACGTCCCGAATACGCATAAAGAGAATCCAGCGCGCCAAAAGTTTGTATGCCGGTAGCGTACTTCAGCGAGCCATCGCTCCCCAGGGCAGAAACCGAAAGCTGGCTCTGAAGCGCCTGCGCGACAACTCCAGGGAGAACACTTGCGGGTAGCTTGAATAGCGCATGCCCCGCTAACTCGGGATAGTGAGCCAACTCCACGGCAGTTAGTGTGCCCGAATACGGAGTAAGAGGTATCGAACTTCCGCCGGTAACTCCGGTCAGCGATAGTTGCAAGCTGGCCGTCGGGCTGTAGTTGATGGCGTAAGTCCAGCCGGACTGGTAATACTGCGGCTGAATGGCTACGGTGGTCGCGTCGATCCAATACGCCTGGAGTTGATCGAAGACGCCGCTAAGCAGCTGTGCAGCCGAAGGTTGCGCGGTAAAGACGGTGGGATTTCCGGAGACGACCCAGGCAGAGAGATACTGCGGCACATTCAGATATTGATTAGGACCGGGATCTTTAACTCCAGTGGAGCAGTTATGGATGATGAATCCGAGTTGTCCGCTGGTAATACCTACATCGTAGTAAGCGCCATAAGCGTCATACCCGGAAACATAATCTTCAGTGACACACCAGTTTCCGGTGGGGTCGCTGGTGGCTCCAAAGGGATAGAGGCTCCAGCCGCCATATTCTGAATCGGGCCGGTAATAGTGGATACGTGCATATCCGGCGGCAATCGGCGGATCAGTCGAGTATTCGGTGACAGGCTGGGCGGTAAAGAC
>JBAPYY010000691.1:0-1810 GCA_049284975.1 Occallatibacter sp. | reverse complement strand
GTATCTCCCAGCAATCCCGCCCTCCCAGGCAGCGCCTACCAGCAGAATTACAGCTATGGCTACAACGTCCAAGGCGCGTATGTGGACCCTGCCGGCACGATCCCCTACCTGGCCAATTACGAAGGTGGCAACGTGGATCTTCGAGTTCCCTACATCGGTTACGCCGCTGAGTCCATCACCTACAAAGCTGCCGGCGTGGATGCCTACAACGCGCTCCAGGCGCACGTTGAAAAGCGCATGAGTCACGACATTCAGGTGGGAGCGTCTTATACTTGGTCGCACGCACTCGACGAACAGAGCGGGCTTGGCCTCTTCTACAATGGCAACAACCCTCTCAACCTGCGCAGCGGCTACGGTTCATCCGACTTCGACCGCACCCATGTCATCAACTTCACTTACATCTTCCGCGTTCCCAGCTTCGCCAACGAACATTCCCTCACGGGCAAGTTCGCCGACGGATGGTCTCTGGTTGGCGTCACCACGCTCCAGAGCGGCCAGCCTTACAGCATCATCGACTTCTCCGGCTCCATCGGCAGCATCTACTATTCCACATCCAATGGCATCACCAACCCCATCGTTCCGCTTGCGCCGGGCTGCACAGCTAAGAGCGCCAGAACCGGCGCTTCCGGCGCATGGGTGCCGGCCGGTGGAATGCCTGCGTTGAATGCCGCCTGCTTCACCATTCCGCTTCTCCCAGCCGGCGGCCTCGGCGGAGCCATCCCCGCCTCCGATCCATTTGAAACCGGGTTCAGCACAGGACAGCGCAACATCTTCCGCCAGGCATTCCAGAAGCGCGCTGATGCTTCGCTGGTCAAGACCACGCCGTTCGGCGAACGGTACAGCTTCAAGTACACGTTCGATGTTTACAACCTGACAAATACCACCAGCTTCGATGTTCCCGGCAACGAGTTAGCCCAAAACCAGTTCTACAATCCCTACCCGGTGGCGGGCGAAACTCCGCTGCCCACGGGCTGCACCGCAAGCGGTTCGCAGACCAACACCAGCTTCTATAACTGCCCGTCAGGCCTGGGTATAGTCACGCACACCATCGGCAGCCCGCGCCAGATACAAATGTCGGCCAGTTTCACCTTCTAGAGTTTTTTCGGCTCAGGCGTGAACAAACTTTCAGGTGCCCCATCTATTGCGCGCGTTTTGCGCAATGGGTGGGAAACAACTCAATACTGCTAAATCGTCTGCAACTTAAATTGCAGCCGTCGCCCGCTTCATGATCAATCCATATACCGCCCCCGCAGTAAAGAATCCCACGAACCATGCGTAGTCATACAGAAAGTGCAGCGGCTTCACGCCCAACCCAATCAGAGCTACGGCCACGCCAAGCACCAGCGCCACGATAGCCCGCGGATTAACGCCTTTGGTGTAGTGATATGCGCCTTCGCGGTGATAGAGCGAGTTCACGTCCAGCACGGTCCCGCGAATGAACAGGTAATCGCAAATCATGATTCCCGCCACGGGGCCCAGCAGTCCGGAATAACCGATCAACCAGCCGAAGATATAACTGTCCGGTGAGGCCAGCAGCTTCCATGGGCACATTGCCAGCCCGAGAAACCCTGTAATCAGCCCGCCTGTACGGAAGCTGATGAGCCGCGGATAGAGGTTTGAAATATCATTCGAGGGCGACACTACGTTAGCTCCAATATTCAAATTCAAAGTAGCAATAAGAAGGGCCACGAGCGCGAGAAACGCAACCACCGGCTGATGAAACGCGCCAATCAGTTCGATAGGATTCCAGATTGGTCTGCCGAACATCGCCGCCGAGGCCGAAGTAACCGAGATGCCCACGAACGTATAG
>JBAPYY010000690.1:0-10808 GCA_049284975.1 Occallatibacter sp. | reverse complement strand
CTCCAGATGCTCGCGGGCCAGTGTTTCCTCGTTAGTCTCGCCGTAGCGGGCTTCGAGGGTGTCGGTAATCAACTGGCCAGCGATGCCCTTTTGCTGCAAATCCTGACGCACACGCCGCACGCCGAGTTTCTCATTCTGTTGGCGCAACCGCGCGTAAGTCTCGGCAAAGGCAGCGTCGTCCAGGTACCCATGCTCGTGCAGCCGGGCCAGGACAGCGGCGATGGCAGCCTCGCCTCGCTCGCCCGGCTCGACGCGACGCTGCATCAGCCGCCGCAGATCGGCTTCCGTGCGCATCTGCCGGCCGAGGGAATACACGCCGTAGTTGTACAGCCCCGCTTCGTTAAGGAATGCGCGCGGCTTCGCGGGTTTGCGTTGGAAAGACAGCTTCTAGCCTCTGGCTTCCAGCCTCTAGCTCTTCTTGCTGAGGTGGAAAGCCGTAGATACGGATGAACGATCCAATTTGAGGTTCGACTTATCCCACCCTTGCGGCAAAGACAAATACGCCACAAGGATGGGGCACCCTGTTCGTTACGCGCAACAACGGGCTAACAGCTAGAAGCTAGCGGCTGCTCTTCGTCCACTCATCTACCCAGTCGTTCACCGTCTTGTACCACAGCCGCGCGTTCTGCGGCTTAAGCACCCAGTGGCCTTCGTCGGGGAAGTAGAGCATCTTGCTCGGCACCTTCAGCAGTTGCAGGGTGTCGAAGATCTGGAATCCTTCGCTCACGTCGAGCCGGTAATCGAGCTGGCCGTGAACGACGAGCATGGGCGTATGGAAGTTCTTCGCGGCGAGCGATGGCGACCACTTGCGGAAGGGGTTCTCCGCGTCGGGCTTGCCGTAGTAATCCCACGGATGGCCCCCTTGGGTGTTTGGAAATTTGAACTCCCAGATGTTGAACCAGTCCTCTTCAGTTGTGCCGAAGGCGGACTCTGCGTTGAACATGCCGTCGTGCGAGACAATGCACTTGAAGCGGTTGGTGTGGCCCTCCACCCAGTTCGCCATGTAGCCGCCGTAGCTTGCGCCCAGCGCGCACTCGCGGTTTTTGTCGATGAAGGGATAGTGCTGCTCGGCGTAGTCCAGGCCTTCCATCAGGTCGGTGAAGGGCTTGCCGCCCCAGTCGCCGTTCACGCCATCCACGATGGTCTGCCCGTAGCCCGTTGAGCCGCGCATGTTGATCATGATGACCACGTAGCCGTTGGCGGCAAAGAGTTCGGGGTTCCAGCGATAGCTCCAGTCATCGCCCCACGCACCCTGCGGCCCGCCGTGGATGAGGAATTTGACGGGGTATTTCTTGGCCGGATCAAAAGCTGGGGGACGAATGAGGAAGCCCTGCAGTTTGGTCTTGTCGGCTGCGGTGAACCAGAAGTCTTCGAGCTTCGGCCGGTCGAGCTGAGCCAATAGGGCATCGTTCAAATGGGTAACCTGAGTGTCTTTCGTATAAAGCAGGGTAGTCATCTCGTTAGGCTTCCCCGGTGTGCTGCCACCCTCAGCAACGTCTTGAAGCTTGACGACCTCACTTGGACTTCTGACAGTCATCTCTGTGGCGACAACACCTCCATTTGGCAAGGGATGCAAGTCCGACCACACAACTGCCGGGTAAACGTTGAGTGTGTTTCCCATTCTTCCATCAAGCGAGAATGGCGCAAGCGAAGTTGCGCCGTGAAAGCCCCAAGCGACATAAAGCGTTCTTGCATTAGGCGCCCATGCAAACTCGTCAACCCAGTTATCAAACTTTGGCAGCAAATCCTTGATCGTTTTCGCCGCGCGATCGTAAACCATTAGCCTGAACTTGTCGCTCTCGTAGCCAGCGCGCGCCTGTGAGCGCCAAGCCAGATGCTTTCCGTCGGGCGAGTAGGCGGGGTTGAAGTTGCCGCCCGCCGAGGTGCTGACCGCGACGGGCTTGGCTGCCGGGTTGGTCAAATCGAGCGTGAAGATGTCGGTGTTGGTGCTGATGGCCGGCTCCGGGTCAAGGTTCTCGGTGAAGGCCAGTTCCTTCGAATCCGGAGAAATGGCGCATCCGCAGCCTCCGCCTTCAAGCGAAAACGGCGGAACATCGCGCGGGTCGTTCGGCGTCAGGTCGCGCCATAGCAACGTTCTAGGCGATGGGTTTTCGACGGTGACGTAAAACAGGTGACTGCGCTTGTCGCCGGTGAAGTGGTCCCAATGGCGATATAGCAGGTGAGTGAAGATCTGCGCTCTGACTTTGCTGTTGGCGAGGGCCTTGTCGCGGTCGGCGTTGCACTTATCGGGCTGGGAGTCCTCGGAGGCGGCCTCTTCCGTAAACGCCGGGCAATCCGGATAGACAGCGGCGGTGAAGATGATGAAGTTGCCGTCGTGCGACCATATGGCGTTGTCGGGCTCGACCGTGTTGTGCGTGAGCTGAAAAGGACCGTCGGCTGGAGCAGCCTGATACGGATTTCCCGTTGCGCCGGTCGCAGAGTCGAAGGACGCGAGCCAGATCTGCTGCGAGCCAGAGCGGCTTGAAAGGAACAGGATGCGCTTGCCGTCAGGGGCAAACTGCACGCCTGAATCTCCCGGCTGTGCCACGGCCAGCTTCATCGGCTCTCCGCCGGAAATCGCCTGCAACCACAACTCCGCTGTTTTGGTGTTCTTGTCGAGATTGACTGTCGTGACGCCGTATGCCAGCCACTTGCCGTCAGCGGAGACAGCGGTATCGCCGAGGCGCTTCATCTGCATCATGTCCTCGAAAGTCATGGGGCGCTTGGCGGCGGGCTGCGCGGTTTGGGCGAAGCAAAACGGGGCGAGGACAACAGCGAGGGAGAGAACGAGCGAGAATTTGCGCATGGTGTTTTTCCTGTTCGCGCAGCTAAAACCGCAGCTTGAGCGCGAAGAAGAAGTTTACACCGCTGACGGGTATGCCGGGCAGGGGGCGCTTTTAGCCACGGCAATCGCACAGAGATTTGCGGATGAACAACTGGCGTTCCTCCCAGAGGGAGGAAGTGAAAATAGCCCACGGGTGAAGCGAAGCGGAACCCTGGGTTTGTATGCAAACCATGCCGGAACCGTCCCGTAGGGCCGGTGCGATACTTACTCGCCCATCACACGCAATCGGGCCGGCATGTGGTCCATTGCCAGTTCATGGCCGCAGCGCGTGCAGAACTGATCGGTGGTCCGCACGGTTCTGAAGCAGTGTCCGCAATTGGCGGCAAGCTGATAGTTGCACTGCGGACAGAAATGGAAATCGCTCTGCACATGCGTGGAGCAGGCCGGACACCGCGAAACCTCCGGCTGACGAAGCAGGAAGTAAAGCACTGCGCCAATGCCGCCCGGCATCACGAAGCAGATAGCAATCCAGAAACGCGTGCTCATGGCCCGCCGCGGCGCGTCCCTGCTGACATAGCCCACCATCAGGAAGTAGAGCGCGGCCAGCACGCCCCATGAAAGGCTGAAGTAGATGTGGAAACCGAGGGGCGGTTGATGTTTCTGTTGCCCCGGCAACACCATCCAGAAGTAGTACTCCACCAGCACAAAGGCTGTAACGGCCACAACAATCGACCAGACCGGAATCAGGCGGGCGTCTTCGTTGACGGTAATGGATTCTGGATTGCGCATGGCCAAACCCTCCCCCCGAGGGCTATTCAGGAGATCGAGTGGCAATCTGCTCCTATACTAGTGGACGGTAACACAATCCGGTAAGTTGCGCTTATTGTGGGGATCTCTAGGGCCTGTTAACGCTACTGAGGTGGCTGGCTCCGGCCCGAAGGGTTGCGGCGCAAATCGGGCCATACGTTGTTGTCGTTTTCGGCTGTGGGCCCGCCACAGCCTTCAAACTCCGCCTAGTCTGGCCCGATTTTCGCTCGCAACGCCAGTCGCCCCAGTAGTGTTAACGGGCCCTTGTTCAGGGTTTGCGCCGCGCCCAGCCGGCCAATACCGCCGCAGCCAGTATCGCCGCACAAAAGAAGAAGATGAGCACGCTCAATTGCCCGGTAAGCCCGGTCAGGCGCTCCTCTTCGAGCAGGATATCTCCGGCCCACCAGACCAGCGGACCCAGTACAAGAAGGACTACCAGCGTAGCTGCCAGCGCCAAGGCGCGGCCTTGTTTGCGCCCGGCCTTCTGTTCCTGCATCAGGCCCTGTGAGGCGCATACTACGCGGCGAGTGCGGTAAGCCACGGCGCGGTCGCGATCACCATCCGTTCCGGCAACCGCCGAAATCAGCTCGCGATCAGCATCGGTGCCTTCGCCTGGTCTCATGCCGTCCTCGGCTCCAGAGGCAAAATCGGCTGCATCGCGGGCGGCGTAAGCCTGGGTTTTATCGCTGTCAAGCCGCGATAAAGTCTTGATTTTACGGTAGACAGCGGTGCGCGCGTCACATTGGCAATCTCTTCCAGCGAGAGCTCTTCGTGGAAGCGGAGCACCAGCACTTCGCGGTAAATCATGTCCAGCTTGAGCAGCCCAGTCGCAATTCGCTCCCGGTCCTCGAGGTTGGCAAAGCGGTCAAACGGGGTCGGCTCGTCGTCGGGAATCTCAAAGCTCATCGGCCGGTCGTCTTCGTTGCCGACTTCAAACATCTCGTCGAGGCTGGCCATGGTCTTCTTGCGCTTCTGATCGATTACCAGGTTGCGCGCGATGGCAAACAGCCAGGTATCGAATCGCGCCTTGCCGTTGAACTGCGCGCCACGGACCAGAACTCGCATCCAGACTTCTTGAAAGATGTCCTCGGCCAACTCCCGATTGCCCGTCAAATAGAGCAGATAGCGCATCAGCCGATGCTGGTAGCGCACGATCAGCTCATCCAGCAGTCCGGCGTCCTGGCGCTTCAGCCCCGCCGAAACTGCAAGGCTCTCTTGCCGCACCTGGTCATCAACCACTGTGGATTTACTTTGACCGAAGAAAGGGCGAATAGACGCAGCTATACTCATCTCACTTAATTAGACGCCATATTTTCCGGCAAGTTCCGGTGAATCATGAATTCCGTTCCAAAATCAGCCTTCCGAAAGCAATTCCTTGCCAAAAAGCGCATAAGTAAGTGCACTACCTGGCGGCGCGAGGGCTTCTTTTGGCCACGCGTAAAGCCTCCTCGATCGCCTTCGCCGCGCGCTTCTCCCTGGATTCAACCGTCTGATAATGAAAGATTCCCATCAGGTGGCCGCGCCGCTGCGTGGGCGTCATCGCCTCCCATCCTGCGCGCGCCAGTGGCTGCCGCAGAAAAGCCGTCACCAGCACAGGCGGTGGTTCAATTTCACCTTCGAGGGTCGATAGCAGCCACTCGGCCATCCGTTCGGCGCGTTTTTGCCGGCCCTCGGCGCTCTTCGCCTCGTTGACCCACTTGCCAACCTCTCTGCGCATGGACTCGCTCAGCCCGTCGAACCATTTGGGCAGCCGCCGGTCGCCCTTCAATTCCCGCGCCAACTCCAACGGAATCACTACCGCGCGCTCTTCCAGGTCCGGCTCTAGTCGAATCCGCACCTTAGAGCCCACCGTAGCCTTCGCCCCAGCTTGCATATTTTTGTTGACCAGCAGGAAGTGGCCGTCGCCGCTGGAAAAGGGAAAGAGCGAAGTGCGAAAGGCGAAGCCCTCAATGTCGCCGCGCACCCGCAAGCGCCGTCGGACAGGCCACGCCTTGGCCACATCAAACGGAATCCGCGCAATTACCCAGCGAAGCTCCGAACGCAGGGGTTCGAGTACGGCGGTAAAGGATTTGATAATGGACGGATTCCTCCATTTCTCCAGAACCAACCAGGAACTCATTGGGACGTGAGACGGAAACTGACCGAGTATAACTGAAAAGAGAATACTCGATTCGTACAACAAGGATCGTCGGAAGCGGTGCCAATAGTGGTACCATTACCTTAATGGCAACTTCGAAGAAGACTCTCGAAGCAATGCGGCGAACGCCCAAAAATATTCGCTTCGCCGACCTGTTCAAGGTGTGCGTGGAGCACTTCGGCGACCCGCGTCAACGCGGGACGAGCCACGCGGTATTCAAGACTCCCTGGCCCGGAGACCCGCGCGTGAATATCCAGAACGACAGAGGCAAGGCCAAAGCTTACCAAGTCCGGCAGGTTGTTATCGCGATCGACAAACTCAAAGAACCATGAGGAATTGAGGATGAAGACCACATTTAGAGTTAGAAGAAGCCTCAGACACGACCAGTATACCTACCGCGTGACCTGGTCCGTAGAAGATGGAGAGCACGTTGGCCTCTGTGCCGAGTTTCCGTCACTCTCTTGGCTCGCATCCACTCCCGAGGCTGCGCTCGCTGGCATCCGCAAAGTAGTACGGGCCGCCGTGAAAGACATGGAAAATGCTGGTGAACTGGCTCCAGTTCCCTTGGCCGTGAAGCGCTACAGCGGCGCGTTCCGTGTGCGCATCCCACCCGAAGTGCATCGCTCCCTGGCCTTGCAGGCTGCAGAACAAGGTGTAAGCATGAATCGTCTGGCCAGCGCGAAGCTGTCGTCCTAAGCAATCGCGGAACGCCTATGGTTGCGGTGCCGAAGACTCACTGGCCTCTTCCGCACTATCTGTCCACTGTTGCCCGCATCTCTCGCAGAGCCACGAATTCACAGGATCCGCGCCTTCAAGAATCGGGTCCGCAGCGCCGCAAGCGGGGCATACTGGCGTCTCGAAATCCGGAACCTGCATCCTGGATTGCTCGACGATTGCCTGCGGAATCGGGCGCGAGGCAATCTCCAGAGCTTGCTCAAACTGGTCGGCGGCGACCAGTATCCGCGGGTTGCTCATACCGTCCCAGACTCGCGACCCCTGACCTTCAATCCAGCTCTCGATTCCCGCTTGGCGCAATACTTCCCGAATCTGCCACGCTTCTTCCTGTTCCTTGCATTCGCACAGCAGCGTCTTCCAGGTGTACTCATGCGGCAGATCGCCGTCCTCTGAGCGGTCTTCATCGGTCAGCGAATCTACGTCGGGACCCTCTTCGAGGGGCATAAGGCGCTCAGAAGGCCGGAAAGCTCCACGGGTAACTCTCGGCTCATTCAGCCCGCGCTTTTTCATTTCGTCGCGGAGAACCTGTTGCGCCACTTCAGTCAAATTGCCAATGTCGGCGTGCAGTTCTTCCAGTTCCAAATCGCCCATCTCGCTGTAGAGTTTGGTGAGCCTCTGCCAATCCGCGATTGTGTCTTCGTGCATGGGAAACAGTATAGCGGCTCCATGCCCTGAAGATCGCAGATGCAATTGGCCTTAACCTTGGGGCCGGTAAATGCTTGGGCGGGTCGCGGGTTCGTCGATCTTCTACACTAACCTTTATGGAAGTTCTCTACGGGTTGCATCCGGTCGAAGAGGCGCTCAAGGCCGGACGGCGGCACTTTGATCACGTTATGGTGGCGCGCGAGCGCGATGATGCCAAACTGGAGCGGCTTGTTGCGCTCTGTCGCGAGAGAGGTGTCCGTGTTCGCCAGGAAACGCGCGAACAGTTGACGCAACTCGCCCAGACTCCCGCTCATCAAGGCGTTGTGGCCCTGGTCCACGGGCAGGAGTTTCTGACTGTCGAAGATCTCTTCGCGCCAACAACCGCCGGCGCCGCTCGCCTTTTGCTGGCGTTGGATGGTGTTGAAGACCCGCAGAATCTTGGCGCTCTCTTGCGCGTGGCCGATGGAGCTGGGGTAGACGGAGTGCTGCTGACCGAACGCCGCTCGGCTCCCTTGAGTCCGGTAGCCGTCAAAGCCAGCGCCGGTGCCACCGAACATTTGCGCATTGCCCGCGTGGTCAACTTGGTGCGAGCTCTCGAAGAGCTCAAACACCAGAATCTATGGGTTATCGGCCTCGACGAACGGGGCGAAACCGACTACGACCAATTCGACCTGACCGGCAACTGCGTTCTTGTGATGGGTCGCGAGGGTGCGGGGCTGCACGAGTTGGTCCGCCGCACTTGCGATCATCTGCTGCGCATTCCCATGGCCGGCGGCGTCAGCTCGCTCAACGTCTCGGCTGCAGGAGCGGTGGTGCTCTATGAAGCCTTTCGCCAACGTCGCCTCGCTGCCCGCCACGCACAAGGCACGGCTGGCCCTAATGCTGCAGGTGGAGCGTCTAAACCAAGGAAACAGAAAGGCCTGGGCTCATGAGACTGTTTTTTCCGCGATCTGCGCAGGGTGCCCCATCCTTGCCGCGTCTTTGTTTTTGCGGCAAGGATGGGAGAGCGCGAACCTCAACCAGCAATGTTTTGAAAGAGCACGGCCTTAGCCTTGCCGTAAAGCGCACAAAAAGCGGCGCCGCTTTAGCCGCAGAGGGAATGCAAGCTATGGGAAACACACTCCCTCAGGGGCTAAAGCCCATTTCCCATTTGGTCCATCTGGCGGCACGGCTAAAGCCGTGCCCTTTCAAAGCAGCGGCTCTTGCAGTGGTGATTGTTTTCGCTTTTGCGACAATCTCCTGCGCAGCGCAAACTGCTCCTTCCACGCCGCAGGCATCGGGAACGAATCCTTCCAAAAGCCAGGTCATCTTCTCCAGTTCCACCGACGCAAACGGCGAAACCACCTCGCAAACCGGTCCCGCCGCAACGCCCGTCGTCGCCGCAGGCGAGTTGACCCCGCCGCAGGATGCAGAGCGTCAGGCCATCACTTTCACAGCTTTCGATCTTGACGTCCACCTCACTCCGGCAGCCCAGCAAGTCTCAGTCCGCGCCTTGCTCACCGTTCGCAACGACGGCAAAACTCCGCTCACTCGCATACCACTGCAAATTTCATCCTCGCTCAATTGGGAGAACGTTCGCGTCAGCACAAAAGAAGCTGCATTCCAGGTGGCCACCATTAACTCAGACGCCGACCATACAGGCCAATTGCATGAGGCAGTCGTGCCTCTTTCCGCTCCTCTCGCGCCTGGCCAGAGTCTCCAACTCGACGCGACGTACTCCGGCGTAATCGCGCTCTCAGCTCAGCGACTGCTGTCTATCGGCGCTCCCGGTGAAGTAGCGCTCCATTCGGACTGGGACCAGATCAGCCTTGCTTTTACTGGCCTGCGCGGCTTCGGCAACGTGGTTTGGTACCCGGTTACAAGCGTTCCCGTGATGCTGGGCGACGGCGCGCGCCTATTCGAGGAGATGGGCGAGCAGAAGCTCCGGCTCAGGGGCACGCATTTCCGCCTGCGTCTCACCGTCGAGTTTCCTCATGGCCAAGCCCCCACGGTCGCTCTTATCAACGGTCATTCCGTTGCGCTGACTGTCACCGAATCCGGTGCCCTCGATCAGAGCCAGGAAGTAGCCAGCGTGGCCACCGCCGACTCGGGCAGCACAATCCTCGGCTTTGATGCTCCCAGCCTTTTTGTAGCCGCGCGCAAATCTCATCCCGGTCCCAATCTAACCGCCTGGGCTCTCCCCGAAGACAATGTCGCCGTCGAATTCTGGACCACCTCGGCGGAGGCGGTGACTCCGTTTTTGCAAAGCTGGCTCGGCGAAAAGCCCAGCACTCAACTCGCTCTGCTTGATCTGCCAGACCCGGACGACGCGCCCTTCGAGACCGGCGCGCTCCTGGCAGCGCCGATCCGCGAGCCAGGCCCGAAGGCTATTCCGGGCGCATTGAACGGCGTCCTGGTTCACGCGCTAGCTCACGCCTGGATTCTCCCACCGAGTTCTTCCCAACCGCCCCCGGCCTGGCTCGATGAAGGAGTGGCTCACTTCATGGGCACTCTGTGGGTGGAAAGGCGACACGGGCGCGAGGATGCTTTGCGCATGCTGGAAGCGGACCGCACCGCTCTGGCGCTGGCGGAGCCTGCAAGTCCCGGTGAGAGCGCAGGTCAACCGCTTGCCGAATCCATTTCGCCGGTTTACTATCGCACCAAGGCTGCTTATGTTTTCTGGATGCTCCGCGACCTGGCTGGCGACCCCGCGCTCTCGACCGCGTTCCGAACTTATAACTCAACCGGCAATAATCCTGCCCTAACTGCAAGCAAAGATTCCAACAAGTCTGCCGCACGCAGCAATTTTGAAAAGCTCCTCGAAGAATCCGAAGCCCATCCCGATCTTGCCTGGTTTTTCGCTGACTGGGTTGATGCAGACAAGGGTCTGCCCGATCTGAGCATCGAGAGCATCTTCCCCACAGCTACCTCGTCTGGAAACTGGTTGGTGGCAGTCAAAGTCGGCAACAACGGCTACGCGCAGGTTGAAGTCCCGGTTACCGTCCGCTCCGCTTCCAACGCAGTCACCCACCGCGTGCGCATCCCGGCTCACGAAAAGGTGACCGAGCGCATTCTCATCCAGGGCAAGCCCACCGAGGTTCAAGTCAACGACGGAACTGTGCCGGAAACCCAGGCCAGCGTCCATGTCACCAAACTGGACGACCCCGCATCAACTTCGCGCTCGCCTGCTCAATCCAACCCGCCACAGCCGTGAACTGTTGCTAACTCTCTAACTCGCCGGGCACGGGATGGGCGAGCAAGATGAATTCATTTTGCGCCGGATCAATAAAACGATAAAAGGACCACGCTTCATCGGAAATTGCGATGCCGCGTGGCCCTCTGGCTTTTGCTCGCCTCCTGTCGAAGACCCGTTACTCGGTCTCGATCTGGTTGCTCAAATAGCGTTCGTACCCAATTTCCTTGATCAAGCTTATTTGTGCTTCCAGCCAGTCAGCGTGCCCTTCTTCGTCCCTCAGATTCGCTGCAAACAGATCGGCGGTTCCGTTATCGCCTTCGGCGCGCGACAGTTTCACCGCCTCATTGTAAGACTTCACCGCGCTATGCTCAGATTCCATGTCGTTCACAAGCTGCTCTTTTACTGTCTTCCCGATCTTTAATTGCGCAGGCCAAACCAAATTCGGCATGCCGTCCAAGAAAAGAATGCGTTCGATCAGCTTCTCGGCATGTTTCATTTCTACAATCGACAGTTTCTTGATGTAC
>JBAPYY010000689.1:0-1705 GCA_049284975.1 Occallatibacter sp. | reverse complement strand
CCACTGTAGCGCCGCTTGATGTTCGTCCAATTCTTGTGTTGACGGGCGAGTCCGACGTGCAGCAGAAGGTATTTTATGATCGACTGCAAGTGGGCGATAGCATCCTGCTCTTCGGAGCCATTCACAGCGAAGGAAAAGAACCTACCGCCACGCCGGAGATTATTGATGCAGAAAAGGCAACTAACTACAGACGCTGGTGGAATAACCCGTGGAAAGTAGTCGAACCATCAGGGCAGTCTCACGCCGGCGATTGGACGCCAGACAAGGCGAATCGGCTGCGCGCATTGGTTGATCGGGCTCATGCCAATGGGTTATGGATTCGCTTTTATACTTTAGACGGCGCCACCGAGAAAGAACTAAGTTCGAACGGGTGGTTCCATCAATACAATTTTGGGTCGCTTGACGCTGCCCGATTACGCTGGCACGCAGCCATTGCGGCTCATGTTGATTATCTGGCAAGCGATCAGTACGAGTTACTTGGGCAAGAGATCCATAATACGAAGTAACCCACTCTTGCGGGTTCATTTTGTGACGACTTATTTCGCAACGCGGTTAATGACCGGGGAGCAATGATGAAACGTAGGAGATTTCTCGAAGCACTGGCGGCAGCGGCAGGCACTCTCGCCGGATGCTCGGCAACTGCTCGTGGCCTCAGCTTACTCAATATTGCGGCCCCGGGCGCACTGCGCATCAAGCGAGTTCTAACGGTATTCAAGTGCCATTTCGACGCTGGGTTCATCAATACACAAGTTGCGGTTGTCAAACGCTACTTTGAGGATTACTTTCCGAGAGCAATTTCAACGGCGGCTTCTCTCAGCCAGGGAGGATCGCCGAAGTATGTGTGGACAACAGGATCGTGGCTGCTCTATGAATACCTCGAGCAGGCCGACCACGACCAGCGCAAGCGTATGGAAGATGCAATCCGCTCTGGATATATCGCATGGCACGCTCTTCCTTTTAGCTGGCAGACAGAGATGATGGAGCCGAGCATGATTTCCGGAGCCATCGCTTTGTCGCAGACTTTGGATCGGCGATTTGGGTGCACCACAACCGGCGCCAAAATGACTGATGTGCCGGGCCATACTCGCGGAATTGTGCAGCCGCTTGGTGCGGCCGGCGTAACATTCCTTGATATTGGTGTCAACGATGCGAGTACGCCGGCGATTTTGCCCGGCTTGTTCCAATGGAAGGACACTGCGGGCGCTTCCATCGCCGTGATGTATCACTCAGGATATGGCGGAGTAGAGGTTGTGCCGGATTCCGACGCGGCCGTCGCCATCGTTGTCAGAGGCGATAACAGCGGGCCGCATACAACGGAAGAGATATCGCAGACGTTTGCCAATCTGAAGAGACGTTTTCCCAACGCGGAGATTGTTCCAACCAATCTAACTGCGGTCGCCAATGAAGTGGCCCAGCACATTAACTCTCTGCCTGTGGTCACTCAGGAAATAGGAGATACATGGATTCATGGCATCGCAAGTGATCCACTGAAAGTCGCCAGATATCGTGAGGTGAGCAGGCTTCGTCAGCGATGGGTGACCGAGGGCCGCTTTGCCGTAGGCGACTCGACTGACATCGGCCTCTTGCGCCACCTCCTGCTGGAAGTTGAGCATACATGGGGAACAGATACAAAAACATGGCTGGACTTCGACAATTATCTGCCCAGAGATTTGCGGGCTATGTTAGATACTCACAACTATAAGGT
>JBAPYY010000688.1:0-1941 GCA_049284975.1 Occallatibacter sp. | reverse complement strand
CCATCACCACCTGACCGGCCAGCGTGCCGGTGATCGAGGAATTTTGTCCACTCGCCAGCAGCGCAATGGCAAACAGCGTGCTCGCGCCGGCCGCGCCCACCAGCGGACTGAGCAGCTTGTATGCGTCTTGTATGGCTGCCACATCGTACAGTCCGCGGCGATTGAAGACCGCCGCAGCCACAATCAAAATGGCCGCATTCACAAACAGCGCCAGCGTGAGCGCCAGGCCAGAGTCTATGTTGGCCATGTGGATGGCCTCGCGCTTGCCCTTCGGCGTGCGCTCATATTTGCGGCTCTGCACAATCGAGGAGTGCAGATAGAGATTGTGCGGCATCACCGTCGCACCCAATATTCCGATGGCGATGTAGAGCATTGCGGGATTGGTGACAATGGCGGTCGATGGAATGAACAGGCTGTGCAGCGCCGGCCAGAAATCCGGCTTGGAGAGAAACATCTGCACGCCGAACATGCCTACAATGGTGCCGATGAGCGCAATCACGAGCGCCTCAACGTAACGGAAACCCCAGCGCTGCAACAGCAAAATCAGCAACACATCGAGGCCAGTAATGAGCACGCCATATAACAGCGGAATGTGGAAGAGCAACTCCAGCGCGATTGCCGAGCCAATCACTTCGGCCAGGTCGCAGGCGGCAATGGCAATTTCCGCGCCAATCCATAATGCGTAACTCACCCTTGGTCCGTAAGACTGATGGCAGAGTTGCGCCAGATCGCGCTCCGTGGCCACGCCCAGCTTGAGACTCAAACTTTGCAGCAGAACGGCCATCAGGTTCGACGCCATGATGACAAACAGCAGCGTGTAGCCGAAACGCGAGCCGCCGGCAATGTCTGTGGCCCAGTTGCCAGGGTCCATGTAGCCAACGGAAATCAGAAAACCCGGGCCGAGAAAACCCAACAGCCGCCGCCAATATTGCGGCGAGCGGGAGATGCCCACCTTCGCATGAATCTCTCCCAGCGAAGGAGTCTGGTGCTCGGCGCCCGGCGCCAGCCCAGGGATTACGGGTAAGGGGATTTCAGCCGTAATGCTCATACAATGAGTATGCCACAATAAGTTAACTATAGTTAACTGCTTCTCTTAAATTTAATTATTTTCGATTTTCCGGCCGCAACCAGACCGCCTCAGCCGCCGGATGTCCAAGAATTGAAATTCCGGTAGGTAGCTCAATCGAAACGGTCTTGTCGTAATTCTGACTCGCCACGCGCAAGCTTTGACCGGGGCCAATGCCGTTGCTATGCAAAAAAAGCAGTAGCTTCGAGTCGCGCTCGTGCAGGCTGATGACTGTGTAACGCCGACCCTCGATGGCATCTGACAATTGAATCTCACCACGCTTTTTGCGCTCCGCAGGGCTCATTGGCAAAACCTGATTGCCGTGCGGGCATGCGCCGCGCTCGCCCAGTTTCTCCTTGAGCTTGGCTTCAAAGGCCGGCGAAACTGCGTGCTCCAGCCGCTCAGCCTCCTCGTGAATCTCGTGCCACTCCATGCCGAACAGTTCGCTCAACATCCGTTCGATAAGGTGATGCCGGAGTGCGGTACGATAGGCAATCTCGCGGCCCGTCGAGGTCAGCCGCACAATGCCGTTCGCGCCCACCTCTACAAAGCCATCGCGCTTCAGTCGCTTGAGCGCCATGGTCACCGCCGGCGCCGAAACCTCAAGCCAATGGGCCAGCGTAACCGAAATCACCTGCTTGCCCTCGGCCTCGGCTTCGAGGATCGCCTTCAGGTAGTTTTCCTTCGATACGGGTATCGAGTCTTTCATGGTGGCGTCCTATCCAATCTACATCCTCGCAGGCCGGGTGCCCCATCCATTCCGCGCATTTTGCGGAATGAATGGGAAGCGAAGAATTCCATTCTCATAATCAAAAAACCCCAGCCTTGGCTTCAAGGCTGGGGCGAAAAGTCAAATAGCTGTTTCTCACTTCACC
>JBAPYY010000687.1:0-1951 GCA_049284975.1 Occallatibacter sp. | reverse complement strand
TCACTGTGCTGCTGGCCGGCGCAATCCTTTGGGTTGCCGTCATCAAATGGGTGCTGGAAAAGAGTGGATCGGCGCTGCCCAGGGTGGCGATGCAAAGGCTTGGCCTGGAATAGAACTGTTCCGGCTGTATCCAGCTCATTGTCCGTTATCTATTTGAGATAGTTTAATTTACACGACAGGCATTTCATTCCATTTTCGCCACGTTCTTCAGCTTTCTGGAGCGGAATCTCGAAACATCTTCCAAGCAACAACGCACGCGCTCCCGGCTTCGAGAGGGGCGCGTGCGTTGGAGCGCAATCTGAAAAACGGCTATACCTGAACCGGCTTGGGCGCCTCCGGCGTCACTGCGACTGCCGGCTTGCCATCGCTTTTTCTGATGTCGATGCCGCCCTTGAAGAACGCTCCATCCTCAATGCTGATGCGCGCTGCGGTCACATCGCCAGTCAGAGCGCCTTCAGCGCGAATGTCAACCCGGTCGGAGGCAGCGATATTGCCGCGCACCTTGCCCAGAATGACGATCTCACGTGCGGTGATGGTGGATGCCACTTGGCCGTTGCGTCCCACGGTGACGCGGTTGCCCGGAAGAGTGATGCTGCCTTCGATCTTGCCATCGATAAACAGCGACTCGGAGCCGGTGATCTCTCCCTTGATAAGCAGGCCTTTGCCGATGGTGGCCTGGTCGCCCCCGGTTGCAACTGGGGCGCGAGGGGCAGGTTCAGCCGCTGGAACTGGCGGCACAGGGCGGGAGGGCTCAGGTGAAGTGTTAGATGTTGCAGGTCCGGAGGGGCTGGGTTTCCACATTGCGCTCAAGATGGTTCCTCTTCTTCTGTCCTGACAGGACGGGCTTGCCAAGGCAAGGGCCTTTGCCGTATGCCCAAAGTCTAATTGAGTGGACAGCCGAAGTATACGCCCTTGGCGGCCCCGTTGGCGGCTGCGGAAAGGATAGTTTTTCCCGCGGTCCGCACATAAAATCGCCTTGCCGCCATTCTATGATAATCCGCCGCGAGTAGGCGAGTGCGCCGGGAAATTGGAGTGACTTTTGTCGAATTGCGCAACATTTTGAGGATTGAGAAACAGCAACTTGCGTTCCGTGGGACCGGTTGAGACCAAATAGCGAGCGGCTTGTGCCCGCTGTACTCTTGAGCTATGACCGATCGCGAACTGCTCACCCGCGTTGCTCGCTCTGCGGGCGGTAAAGCCGGATACAAGCAACTGGTGCGCGAACTATCACTTGGCGGCGGACGGGAGCGGCGGCTGCTTTTGGAGCAACTCGCCCGGCTGACCGTGCGCGGCGCGCTCGTCAAACTTGACCGCGAGCATTGGAGCATCCCCAGGCCACTAGGATCGCGCGACAATCTGGCAGCCGGGCGGCTTGATCTGCATCGCGACGGCTACGGATTTGTGCGGCCCAATGCGCGGCAGGCTGACAAATCCAATTCAATATTGGAAGACATTTTCATTCCGCCCAACGAAATCAACAGCGCCATGCAGGGTGACCAAGTGCTCGTCGAAGTGGAGCCTCCCAAGGCCGATGGACGCCGCATGGGCCGCATTGTGCGCATTCTGGAGCGGCGCAACCCCACCGTGGTTGGGGTCTTTCATTACGGGGTCCCCAGCGACAGGTCTTCGTCGCTGGGGTGGAACTACGCGCGAAGCGACCGTGCGGCTGGGCACACGGTTGTTCCCTTTGACGAGCGCATGACGCAGCACATTCTCATCCCTGCCGGACAGGAGCTTCCCAAGGCGGATGAGTCCGCCACGCCGCATCGTGTGCTGGGCAAACAGGCTGCTCCGGGCGCTGCGCACGAGAGCCTTGAAGGCCTTGTTGTGGATGTGGAGATCACCAGTTGGCCGACGCCAACACGGCCGCCGGTGGGCCGTGTGATCGAGGTGCTCGGCTCGCCTGACGACTTCGGCGTGGATGTTGAGATGGTGATTCGCAAGCATCAGT
>JBAPYY010000686.1:0-1556 GCA_049284975.1 Occallatibacter sp. | reverse complement strand
CGCATCGAGTTCACTGGAAATTCGCGCAGGACCTCGACGATCGCTCCTACGCGGCAGTCATGGCACTCTTGGGAGAGATAATTGACGAACGCGAGGACGATCCGGGGTACGCACAGGCGGTAGCTGAACTTTGGCGTATGCTCGCCTATGACGACGCGCTGGATCATCTGGCGCAAGAAGTTGATAGTTATCGCCTTCCAGACGTGCGCGTAGGCCCGAAGACGGAGGAAGCCATCTGGCACGCTCTTGAGCATTTTTCAATTCCGCAAGTGAGACGGGAGATTACCAACGTCGTCAAAAACGCCGCTGCCCTGTCGCAGCACCGAGATTTTGTGAAGCGGCGCGCTCTCAACACCATACCTGGCAATCTGATCAGTTACGTCGACCGAGCGGTCAGCGAAGGATGGCAATTATTCCCCGTCCTGCATAATTGGCAGAACGAAGAGCCGATCCTTCTGACAGTCCTATTTAACCGCGTACTCAAGACAGGCTTACCTGGCTTCAAAACACTATCGAACAGTATCTTGAAGTCCTCTATCCTCTGCACTGATCCCAATGTTACCCATCACCAAGATTCAGTCTAAGGATTCGCGGATGTCCGCTATTACTCCTCGAACATAGGGAACTCTTTTTCCGATTCGTTTTCCTCATCGAGTCCCGGAGTGGAAACTGGATCTCGAAAAGTGATCTGCTCGACTAAAATCTCACCTTTGCTAGGGGCATGGGAAACTGGTGAAAACCAGCAGCATTTAGTTGCCGATCGAGGTCCCTCATACACCTTGCCCTCTTGTACTCATTTTGAGTACAATTGTTCTCGAAATGAGAACATCTCTCACGTCCGTTGGGGATCTGCTCTTTGGCCAGACCAGGGGGAGGGTCCTAGCGCTTCTGTATGGTGCGCCCGACGAAACTTTTTTCATTCGCCAAATCGCCCGCCAGGTAGAAACTAGCGTGGGGACTGTGCAGCGTGAGCTCGCCTTACTCGCCGACGCCGGGCTGATCAAGCGCTCCGCGGTCGGAAGTCAGGTGTTCTATCAGGCCAATCAGGAGCACCCCGAATTTCCGGAACTCCGGGCCCTGCTCGCAAAAACCACTGGCGTATTTCAGATGCTCAAAACCGCTCTTGCGCCGCTGTTGTCCCGCATCGATCTTGCTTTTGTTTATGGCTCGGTTGCCCGCGGCGAGGAGAAAGCCGCGAGCGACATTGACCTGATGGTGATCGGCGCGGTTTTGCTCGACGAGGTTCTGGACGCGGTTGGCCCTGTAGAGAAGCAATTGAGCCGGCCTGTGAATCCAACCATATACTCACTTGAAGACGTGAAGGCACGGCTTCACGAAGGCAACCACTTTTTGCAATCATTGAAGAAGAGCAAGAAGGTCTTCCTGATCGGCGACGAAGATGAGTTTAGAAAAGTTAGTACAACTCGGTTGGTACAAGGCTGAGCTCAGCAGCCCTAGAGCCTGTTATGAACTTTATTCCCGTGGAATGAAAAAGTTGTGATCTGCGTCGTGCTATCTGGCAGCATGGGCGCATGCAGAAGGAGTATCGGACCGGG
>JBAPYY010000685.1:0-2330 GCA_049284975.1 Occallatibacter sp. | reverse complement strand
CGACTAATGAGCGGAGATCCACTACTTTGCTTGCAACGCCTCGATGCCCGAATGCTCGATTGCGCCATTCTGCCATTGCCAATCGATTCGAGTATCTATTGCGTTCAGCAGATCGCTCAATCGCCATTAGTGGTTTGTATGCGCTCGGACGATGTCCTCGCTGATCGTGCGCAACTCGATATTCACGAGGTTGCGCAGCGCATCACAGTATTCCGTGACCCCGAACTGCATCCATCCGCGCATTCACGCCTTGTTGAGACGTTCGCGGAAATAGGAATCTCGATCCTTCTAGCGTGTTCAGCCCGCACCCCTTCAGAGATTCAATGGATGGTGAAGGAGCGCTACGGTCTTGCCCTGGTCGATCAGCTATGGCCTCTTGATCCTGGCCTCATTACGCGACCAATTGCAGGTGTCAATTGGACGAAAAATACGGCGTTCGTCCGTCTGAAGCACACCGATCATGTCGCAATCCCATTCGTCGAACGATTCTTCCAGGAGAGTTCGTCAGATTCGAGAAGAAGGAAGCATCCGCTGAAGGCGAGCCTGCCAGAGCAATTAGAGCTGCTTGGCTGAAACCGCACCCATCCGCCATAGACAAAATGTATGGCGAAATCGATAAGAAGTCTTGGACGAGTCTGCGAAACGGCATTAGCTTCCCCTCATGGCGACCGATACACGCCACCAGGAGAATGCCCATGTCACTTCGTTCATGCTTCCGAAATCAGAACCTCAAACGAAAGCTCATCGATGCCATTCGCACGATGGCTCCCACCCTTCTTGCGCTCTCGCTCACGAGTGTTGCCCATGCCCAGGGGACAATGGACTTCTCCGGGGCGACCACGCTGATGACTACCTTCAAGACCTTCGCCATCTATGCGGGCGCGGTCATCTGTTTTGGCGGCCTGATCTTCGCCGGAATCCGGATGATGAGCGGTCGCTTTGCGGATGCGATTCCGGGCCTCTTTGGCGCGCTGTTCGGTGCAGGCGTGCTGGGATGGGGCGCCGGCTGGATTGGCTCGCTCACCGGTCAGACGATGCAGTAGGTGGCGGCCATGACCAAGCGAGGAGAACCGTTACAAATCAACCAAGCGCTGAATCGACCGAGGGCCAAGCTCGGCCTCGACCTCACAGCATGGATGGCGATCGTATTCGTCTGCGTAACGGTTTTCCTCGTTGGGTTCCGCATGGTAGCGATGATCGCCTTCCCCACACTTGCAGTAAGTGCGTGGCTGATCGTCCGCAAACATCCGAAGATGTTCGAGCTTTGGGGCTTGAGTCTGAGCCAGAGGTCTTACTATGACCCGCGTAAACACTGAGCAATTGAAATACACGCCGTGGTTCGCCAAGGCCGGAGCAGCGTGCAGCATTGTTCCGATTGCACGCTTCGTCAACGAACGGATCTTCGCGTTGAAGGGCGGCGGATACGGCTGCCTGTTTTCTCTCGCCGGACTTGACGAGGAGGGTCTGACCGACCAGGAACTTGAAGCCGAGATGCGGTCGATTGAAGGCGCGCTCCGCGGGTTGCCCGAGGGATCGTGCCTGTATCAATACACCCGCGTCATGTCGGGCTTCGATTTACCGCGAAAAGTGAGTTACACCAATCCGGTCACACAGGCTTTCGTGGACGACCGAGTGAGTTTTCTCGAAAAGACGGCGAGCTTCCGTCGCATCGACCTGCACTGGTGCCTGACGCTGGAACCACCGAAAACCAGTGCCTTCACCCAGAAACCAAAGGAACATACCGCTGACACGTCGCGAATGCTGGCCGACCTCGAAAAGACGGCCACGCTGCTCGAAGGCCATCTCGGCGGCTCGCTCGGTTTGCGGCTGCTCGAAAAAGGCGATGTTTATCAGTTCTTCAGTTACCTGTTCAACCTTGAAGAGTGGGCGGCAAAGGACAATTTGTCTGCCGATGACGGCGTGGACCGGCGGATCGTGAAAAGCCCGGTTGCGTGGCATAGCGATCACCTCACCATTGGCCGCAGATACGTGCAGATGTTCTCGCTAAAGACTACGCCGGAGGCGTCACGGCCTTGCCTGTTTTCAGGTCTTATGACGCTCGATTGCGACAGTGTGCTGTGCTCGACATGGCGGCCGAAGTCCACGTCCGCGGCGCGCAGCGAGATTGACGCGCAGGAGAAATTCATCTCGTTCTTTAAGGTCGGCGTGCTGACGCGCGTCATGAGCGGGCGCGACACGGCGTCACTCGAAACCGGTGCGGGGGCCAAAGCCGCGAACACCCAGGTCGATGACCTCGGCGAAGTCATCCGCTCGCTCGACAAAAAAGCACAGGGCGAATACTCGCTGCGTTTCCTTGTGGCAGCACGCAG
>JBAPYY010000684.1:0-17789 GCA_049284975.1 Occallatibacter sp. | reverse complement strand
GCGGTCAAAGAAGACACGCCGAGAGCCAGCACGGAAATAGTGATCGATATTACACCGACCATACATCAAGAGTGTACTCGTTGAATCCGGAGTTCCGCAGTTTTTATCGTGCGACAACGGATTCTTTTGAGCTATGCCGCTGCTCTCCACGTGCAAGCTGCATCAATCGCTCTCGAAGAGTTCCTCGTGGGTTCCAGTCCGCTCCAGGTGCACTTTCTCAGCGGTAGCCGAGTAGATCAGCACCCAATCCGGTTCAACGTGAGCATCCCGGTAGCCGGCCCAATTGCGCTTGAGCGGATGATCTTTGTATTGCGCAGACAAAGGCTGCTCCGCGAGCAAAAGCTCAATCAGCCGTTTCAGCTTATTGAGGTCTTTGCCTCTCTTCTGAAGCCTTTTCACGTCTCGGTGAAATTGGCTGGAATAGCTCGGAAAGCGCATCAGATGCCCAGCTTACGGAAGAGATCGGCGGCATCCTTGGCCTGGTGTACTTCTTCACCCTTTGCAGTCTTGTGCATGGTCTCTCGTGTGAGCTTGTTAGGTGTCAAGTCGAAAGGCAGAGCATTCTCCCTTGCCACCCTGGTCAGAACGATGCGCATCACGTCGGAGACCGTGAGGCCCATCTCCTCGAGCACGGCGGTGGCCTTGTCTTTCACTTCCACGCTGATTCTGGAGCGAACAACGGCATTTGTGGCCATGCTTATATTGTAGCCCAATTGAGCCACAATATGTGATGAATTCCACCGCCGCAGGTTTCTACTTGCCCGCCGCGCCGTTCTCCAGCACGTGCAATTCCTTGCCGGGTTTGAAGCGGACTGCCTTGCCGGGCGCGATGCTCACCTCGGTGCCGGTGCGGGGGTTGCGGCCAATGCCGGTTTTGCGGGCGCGGACGCTGAAGACGCCAAAGCCGCGCAACTCGATGCGCTCGCCGGCCGTAAGAGCCTGTTTGAGGCCCTCGAAGACCGTATCCACGGCCGCCTCGGCCTTCGTGCGGGGCAGACCCGTGCGCTCAATCACATGATGTACGATGTCCTGCTTAATCAATGGGCACCTCGCTGACGAAACTGAATAGACTGTACTACGACCTACGGTAGTGATGCTACAGGTTTTAGCGGTTTTTTGGAATACCCCGGACGGCCACCATTCCCCAAGGGCGCTATTTTCTCCTATCAGGGCCGACGTTTTCCCCCAATCCATCTCCTGGTGACCGGCGATTGCCGGTTTGCTTGCCGTATATTGAAATTTGCCGTGAGTTTTCTTTAAGATAAGCGGCGTAGCGTTCCTCAGCCCCAGACAAATTCAACTCCGGACGGCATTGAGGCCCGGAACAGGAGAGGTATGTCAATTCAGAGCGACCGTTGGATCAGGGAACAGGCCATTCAGCACCATATGATTGAGCCTTTCAGCGAAAAACAGGTAGCCGGCAACGTCATCTCCTATGGACTTTCCTCGTACGGCTATGACCTGCGCGTCAGCAACGAATTCAAGATTTTCACCAATGTAAACAGCGCCATCATCGACCCCAAGGCCTTTGACGAGCGGTCGTTTGTCTCCGTTCAGGCTGATTCAGTGATTGTGCCGCCAAATTCGTTTGCGCTGGCGCGGTCTGTTGAATATTTTCGTATTCCCAGGGATGTGCTCACGCTCTGCGTGGGCAAGTCAACATATGCGCGTTGCGGAATCATTGTGAACGTGACGCCATTCGAGCCGGAGTGGGAGGGATTTGTGACGTTGGAAATCTCCAACACTACGCCGTTGCCCGCCAGAATCTACGCCAACGAAGGGCTGTGTCAGATTTTGTTTTTCCGCTCCGATGAGCCTTGCCAGGTCAGCTATGCCGACCGCAAGGGCAAATACCAAAAGCAGCAGGGAATTATGCTTCCCAGGCTCTAGAGCGGCTGGGAAGGGAAGTGGTTGGGTTGGTTTGAAGAACGATTTTCAGAACGACGGGATTCATTTACATAGCGACGCGGGGTTAGTGCTTCTCGCTTTGTTGCCAGGTTCTTCAGCATTGCGAGAGGCGCACGATGACTTCACTCCGCAAAAATAGACCGATTCGCATAGGTGTGCTCACGTATGAACCGCTCCGGCTAGAGGGTCTAGCAGGCATCTTTGAAGAGCAGCCCGCGGTGGGATTTGCTCCGCTCACGCCGGTCTTCGGAAATCTCGATGAGCTGTTATCCGATCGCAAATTGACGTTCCTGGTCGTGGACCTGAACGCTTTTCCCAACGGGGTGGGAGCAGTCGAGGACATTTGCCGCCGTCGTCCCGAGATGCGATTGATTGTGATTGGCCCTGAAGCAAACGAGAAGCTGATTATGGATCTGGTGCTGGCTGGCGCCCGCGCGTACCTAGATTTGAAGGCCAGCCCGCGAATGGTGCGCCAGGCCATTGAGGAAGTCACCGGCGGTTCCATCTGGGCGCCGCGCAGGCTGCTCGCCAAATTGATCGACCAACTGCTAACAGTTTCGGATGCCAGCCTCGCCAACGGGCCCCCTCACCTGACAGAGCGAGAATTGCAAGTGCTCGAACTGATTCTGACGGCCCGGTCCAACCGCGAGATTGCGCAACAGTTGGGCATTGAAGAGAGCACCGTTCAGGCGCATGTCGGCAGGTTGATGCGCAAAACGGGCGCAGAAAACCGGATTAACCTGCTGATGCGCGCTTCGGACCCCTCGCTGCTTCAAGCCGCCGGCATCAAAGACCGCCGCAAAGGAGAACGCCGCAGGGGCGCGGCATATGCTCCGCCGCTCGGTACTGATAAGTAAACAAAAGAGGTTACTTATACACACACGTGTTCAGTAATCTTGCGCAATAATGGCTGCTACCCCCAGACTCGTTCATAGAAACAACGCAGATCTGGGGAAAGGAGTTCCAAGGCGGCGTGTTTTACATGAAGCCTGGGAACTCCTCTTTTTTCTGATTTGTCTTAATTCATACCTTCGCCCGGAGCGTTTTTGCTTCCCCCTCCCCCAGCAGCCGCGCCTGTTTACCTTTAGGTAAACAGGCGCGGTTACTTTCGGCTATAAAAAATTGTAGATATTGAGCGTTATTGAACAGATTCAATGCACGATATCGTGCAAACTCGTATTCAGAAGCAACGAAGATTTGGGGAATAGGAGTTCCCGGGCGGCATATCCTCCATGTAGTCCGGGAACTCCTCTTTTTTTAGCCGTGCAAAGCGGCTCGCGGGTCTAGCGCGTCACCAGCAGATTTTATCCAGCATTCAACTTTACATATTCAGTCAAGGCAAGCCTCTTCGGCTTGCCTTTATTTTTTCCGGACAGCCCGTAAGAGATTCTGGTGCAGGTTTCATCGAGTCGTTATACGCCTTGAGCATGCGTGGCTGGGCTGATATGTTATAGCTGTCTTGGGGCACCCGGGCAAGAATGCGTGCGCTATCCGGGGTCTCGCAGGTTTCTGTGCCATGGAGGTTGATTTAAACGGCGCTGAAACCTGGCGACTCAACTTCGTCGATTCATCTTCGACGACTCGACTACTCGCGCGGCTCTTCAGCCGCGGAGGGGAAAGGACAAGAAAATGAAGAAGACACTTGTTTTGCTTTGTCTCTGTTGCTTGCTTCCAATCACCGCCTTCGCAGGTTCAACGCGTGAGAGCCTGCAGGCGCGCATTGACGCTGCCAAGGCCGTTTTAGACGAAGTCATGGCCACTCCCGATAACAGTATTCCCATGGACATTCTCGACCAGGCCACCTGCGTTGGCGTGATTCCGGGAATGAAAAAAGGCGGCCTGATTTGGGGCGCGCAGTATGGGCAGGGCGTAGTCACCTGCCGCACCGGCCACGGCTGGAGCGCGCCCGTATTCATTCGCATGGAAGGCGGCTCGTTCGGCTTCCAGGCGGGTGGCCAATCCACCGACCTTGTGCTGGTGGCTGTGAATCAGCGCGGCTTCCAAGATCTGTTGAAAAACAAATTCAAGATCGGCGGAGACGCATCGGCCGCGGCCGGTCCCGTTGGCCGTGACACACAGGCTTCCACTGACTGGAAGATGAACGCCGAGCTGCTCAGCTACTCGCGCAGCAAGGGTCTTTTTGCAGGTATCAGCCTGGACGGCACCAGCGTAAGCCAGAACGCTGAAGATACTGAGCTTTATTTCGGCCAATCGCGGGACTTCAATTCGATTCTTAAGGGCGATGTGCCGGTTCCTCAAGGTGCGGTGCCATTTGTCACCACCGTGGCGCATTATTTTGTCCAAGCCAAGCACCGCTAATGGCGGCAATACCGCGAACAGCAAAGGGGCAGTCTGGCAACGGGCTGCTCCTTTGTTTGTTTTGCGGGATAGAGTCCGCGTCAAGAGGCTACACTTGAATTTTGCCTTTAACAATGCGAGAGAAGCTCGAGTTCTGGCTGGTGATGATTGTGGCGCGCCCTCTGGGGTGGTTGCCGCGCAGTGCGGCCCGTTTTGTGGCCTGCGGAATTGCCGGCGTTGCCTACTGCTTATGCGGCCGCTTGCGTAGAGTGGGTGAACGCAACCTGGAGCTGGCCTTCCCGAAGCTCTCTTCCAGAAGTAGAAAAGCAATACTCCGGGGCGTCTTCCGTTCTCTCGGGCGGCAGCTTGTCGAATTCTGCCGCATGACGCGGTGCATGCCTGAAAACACCCGCGACTGGATTAGCACCGAGGGCCTTGACCACTATCTCGCGGCAAAGGCGCGGGGCAAAGGCGTTCTGATTGTCACCGGCCACCTGGGCGCATGGGAGCTCTCCAGCTTCTACCACTCTCTGATGGGCTATCCCATGAGCATGGTCGCGCGGCCACTCGACAACCGCCGGCTCGATGAGTTTGTCAACGGCATCCGCTGCATGCACGGCAATCGCGTGCTGCCGAAGGACGATTTCGCGCGCGCGCTGCTGACGGCCATGCGCAATGGCGAGACCGTGGGCATTCTTATGGATACGAATATGACCCCGCCACAGGGCGTCTTCGTGGAGTTTTTCGGCAAACAAGCCTGCGCCGCCTCGGGAGTGGCGCGCGTGGCTCTGAAGACCGGCGCGGCGGTCTTGCCGGGATTCATGGTGTGGGAGCAGGCGAAGCGGCGCTATGTGCTGCACTTCGGCCCGCAACTGGTCTTCGAGAAAAGCGCTGACGCGGAAGCCGATGTTCTCGCGGCTACCCAGCAATGCACCAGCGCCATCGAAAGCTGGATTCGGCGCTATCCTGACCAGTGGTTGTGGATTCACCGCCGCTGGAAGACGCGGCCGGCGGGCGAAGTGAGTATCTATTGAAGCGCTTGACTCTGCAAAGGAGAAACGCATGAAGCTGGGCGAACTGGTTCAAATTCTTGGCGGAAAATTGGCGCAAGGAAATCCCGAATTTGTGGTTGAAGGCGTGAATTCTTCCGCTCAGGCCTCGTCTGCGGAAATGGTTTTTGCCGAGGATGCGCCGTCGGCCGCCAAGGCGCTGGGGAGCAGTGCGGGTGTGGTCCTTTTGCGGGCCGGGCTGGCTGAAGCGTATCCGCAAGGCAAGTGCGTTGTGGAAACTGATCAGCCTCGATTGTGGTTTGCGCGAGCGGGCAAACAGCTCGCGCCTGCGCAGCCTGCCGCCGGAGTGCACCCAGTGGCAGTAATTGGCACAAATGTGAAGCTGGGCGCGGGCGTCTCCATCGGCCCGTGCGCAGTCGTTGGCGATGGAGCAAGCATCGGGAAGGGAACGCGCATCGAGGCCGGAGCGGTCATCGGCGAAGGCGTACACATCGGCGACGATTGCCGCATCTATCCCCGCGCCGTTCTTTATCCCGGGACCACGCTGGGCAACCGCGTGATGGTTCACGCCGGCGTGGTGTTGGGCGCGGATGGCTTCGGCTATGTGCGCGACCAGGCCACCGGCGCTTACACGCAGTTTCCGCAGCAAGGGACACTGCTTATTGAAGACGATGTCGAGATTGGCGCAAACACCACCATCGACCGCGGCGCCCTGAAGCAGACAAAGATTGGCCGAGGAACAAAGTTCGACAACCTGGTGCACGTCGGCCACAACTGCGAAATCGGCGAAGACGTGATTCTGGTGGCTGGCGTGGGCATCAGCGGCTCGTGCACGGTGGGCAACGGTGCGGTGATTGCTGGCCAGGTGGGCATCGGCGACCACGCGCATATCGGCCCCGGCGTGATTCTCGGCGGCCAGGCCGGGGTGCTGAGCGGCAAGACTGTTACCAATGAGGGCATGGGCGTCAAGCCGGGAACTGTCTTGTGGGGCACGCCGGCCCGTCCGCTCCATCAGGTGCTGCGTGAACTGGCTGTTGTGTCGCGGCTCGCGAAAAAGCGCGGGGCAGGGAAAACGGAATAGCTATTGCTGCTCAACCGCGAATTGACCTCACTACGGCCGGAAAGCTAGCCCGTAGGGCGCATCGAAACGGTGCTTCCACGCGCCATTCTTCTTCAGTTGACTGTTCCAGCCGTACTGCGCAACGGGCAACCTGACAGCAACAGAGAGCAGTGCCGCAGCAAAAGCGGAAAACCGCTCCACGCCTGCGACCTCTTTAAGTTCCTTTTCGCCGAAACGACCGTCGCGAGCCAGTTGCTCGCCGAGAGTTTGCAGACGCGCCCAGAGTTTTTTGTTTGCCTCATCTGGCATCGTTTGCAGCGCCTCGCCCATGCCGCGCACAATCGTGCCCGCATAGGGCGAACCCAGGCGACGCGACAGTTTTTCGAAGTAGTGTTCCAAAGGACGCGAATGCAGCGCCTCCGGGAAGCCGGACTGCACAAGGAATGCGAGCGTCGGGTTCTCGTCTCCGGATTGTGCAGCGGCTAGCCGAGGGGCCAAAGCCTCGATATATGCTTTCACTAGCGCAGGCATGGCGTCGGTATAGAGCGGCATTCCCAGCAAAACAACATCGACCTCAGCAAAGGCGTCGACGGCGCGGTCGAAGCCGGAGCGACGCGCCAGATGGAGAATTTCAGGCTGTTCTCCTCCGCCGCGCACCCATCCCTGACCGACACGCGACAGCATCTTCATCGAGTTGGAGCGCTCGCCACGCGGCGAACCGTTAAGCAACAAGAGCGATTTCATCGGCTACCTCCTCCGGAGCGCGGTCGGCGACCGCGGTGAATACCATGCTGGACTTCATGTTGCGCGCCATCCGCTTCCACATCGCTGCGGTAATCTCAATATCTTCGGCGTCGCTGTCACCGTCCGCGCCCAGCAAAAGTCCGAATTTTGGATAGCGAGCATAACGCGCGCGATGATGCGTCTCGCCGCCTTGAATCACGAAGTAAGGATGAATGATCTGGATCATCTGGTCGGCGGCGCGCTTAAGCAGGGCTGTGGTAAAGCCCATGACGAGCGGTGAGGCCAGCAGCACCAGGTCGGCGCCCATTGCAGCGCGGCAAACCCGAGCGCTGTCGTCGCGCTTCACGCACTTGCCCGGCGTTTTTACCCAGCAGCCAAAACAACCGGAGCAGCCCTTCAAATCAAGCTCTGCAAGATCGAGCATGGTCACCTCATTGCCTGAGTCCATGAGCCGGCGGGTGACCGCGTGGAGATAATCCTCGAAGCCCGTGGCGGAATCGGGGTCTCCGTTAAGGATGGTGATTTGCATGGGGTAGTTCCTTTCATTCGCGACCACAACTCTACAAAGTAGAAATTGCGTCTTGGAACTGATTCTACACCGTAGAGCAAATCTGTCAGGCCTGACCAGATTTATTTTCAGATTCAAGCGCAAGCAAGGTTATCCTCTTTATCTGTAGTCACTTGGCCGTTCTACACTGTATAATTTGCGTGTTCCGAGAAATTCCCAGGAGCTTGCCCTTTGCCAGCAAACAAGAAAACGGACCGTGCGGTCAAGCGCAACCGGAGTTCAGCCGTTCACAACAAGCGCCAGCAAGTTAAGGGAGCGCCGCTGAGGCGTGAGCAGATTGTGAAAACGGCGCTCGCTCTGGTGGACCGCGAGGGACTCAAGGCTCTTTCCATGCGTCGGCTGGGAGCCGAGATGGGGGTTGACCCGATGGCGGTCTACTATCACATTCCCAATAAGCAGGCGCTGCTCGACGCCATTGTGGAGGCAGTGATGGCCGGGATCGACCTATCTGTCGATCACCCGGGAGATTCTCCAGAACAGCGCATCCTGACCGCGGCACAGGCCTACCGCGACGTGATGCTGGCGCACGTCAACGCGCTGCCCATCGTGCTTGCTCACGGTCCCGCTACGCCGGTGGCCATGCGGCCAGTCGAGTTGCTGATTGGGATTCTGCGCGACGCCGGGCTGTCCCCGGCCCAGGCATTCGCGGGCATGCAACTTATCGCAGCCGCAGTGCGTGGCGCGGTGGGGATGGGACCCGCTCCTGAGGGCGTTAAACCGCCTGGTCCAGGGCAGATTGAGGCAATGTTGCGTATCTTCCCGCCAGGTGAGTTTCCCAACCTGTTGGAGGCCATGCCTTACGCCGGAGAGTTTTTCGAGAGCGGCTTCGAATTTGGTGTCCGCATTGTGGCGCGCGGACTCATCGCCGAAGCAAAGAAGACCGAGAAGCAGGAATCAGAGAATGGGGAATAAGAAGCTGCGTTCTCTTCTTTCAGAACGGCTTTTCGGTGAGGAATGGTTCCGGTTTGAGCGAGCCATCGCGTTGCTTGACGAGCATCTGAACCTTGCCTTCGGCGGCGTCCAGCTCGGTCTTGCATGCAGCCGACAAGCCTACGCCTTCTTCAAAGAGCTTGAGCGAATCTTCCAGGGCGAGGTCGCCCTTTTCCAGTTGATCGACAATGGTTTCCAGCTTCTTGAGCGAGTCTTCAAACGACGGCATGGCGGTCTCCGTTGCTGCTATAACTCTCGAAAACAAGTCTAACCGATGCGCGGTGACCCTTGCCGGTAAAATCGGAAAGAAGACGCTGCCTGTCACGAACGCCATAATTTACGTAATTTGAAAAAGGAGAACTGAGTGAAGATTGTGCGATATGCAATAGCGGTGCTGGCTCTGGCCGGCGTGGTGGTTTCCATCCTGGCGTTGCGGGTGCATTATTCCACCGGAACCGAGCCCTGCTCGATCAACGATAAGTGGGACTGCGGGGTCGTAAACCACAGCCCGTTTGCCGAGATCGCGCATATTCCAGTGGCCGCAATCGGAATCCTGGGCTACCTGGCGCTTGCCGGGCTGGCGCTCATGCGGCAGCGGTTCTTGGTGTTTCTAACTGCGCTGGTCGGGCTCGGTTTCGCGCTTCACCTTGCATCCATCGAAGAATACGCATTGGGGGTCTGGTGTGTTTATTGCGCAATTTCGCTTGCCATAATCGTGTTGATTACACTGCTCGCTCTGGGCTGGTTTGCGGCGGAATATAGGTCGCTGAAAAAGGCTTGTCGGACGCAGTGAGCGGCTCAACGCAAAAATAAAGTCAAGAAAAAGCCCAGGCAGGCGATTTGATTTGCGCGTCAGCTGCTTTATTTCACCAATTCCTGGGCGGGTTTCGGCAACACAGAGGCGATCACCTCGGCGGCTGCAGTGTAGCGGCCGAAGGGTGCGCTCACCTGCACGCCCTGAACGAATGGCCGCACGGCCTCGAGCATCTCCTGCGCAATGAGGATGCCCTCGCGGCGGGCCGCGTCGGGCGTGCCTGAGTGGGCCATGCGCAACAGAATCTCCTCGGGCATGGAGACGCGCAGGTCGTTCTTCATGAACTCGGCATTGCGCAGGCTGGTGAGCGGCCAGATTCCAGCGATAACGGGAATCCGATAGCTCTGGATGCGTTCGAGGAAAATTTCCAGTAGGCGAAGGTCGAAGACCGGCTGGGTGATGGCGTATTCGCCGCCGGCGTCCACTTTGAATTTGAAGCGGCGCAGTTCCTGCTCAATGTCAGGCACGCCGGGATTGGCGGCCACGCCGATGGTGAAGTTGGTGCTGGCTCCAATCGCATTGGCCCCGATGTCGAGGCCGTGGTTCAATCTGCGCACAATGTTGACCAGGCCGATGGAGTCCACGTCGAAGACGGCTGTTGCGTCGGGATAGTTGCCCAGCTTGGGCGGATCGCCTGTAAGGCAGAGAATATTGTGCAGGCCGATGGATGAAGCGCCCAGCAGGTCCGACTGAATGCTGAGGATATTGCGATCGCGGCAGGTGTAGTGGAGAATCGTCTCGATGCCGGTGTGCTGTTGAATCTGGATGCAGAGGCTCTGCGCACTCATGCGCGCCGAGGCGCGCGGCGAGTCGGGCACATTGATGGCGTGAACACCCAATTGCGCCAGGATGCGAGCGCCCTCGATCTCAGCGGTACAAGAGATGCCGCGAGGGGGCACGATTTCAACCAACGTAATGAAGCTGCCTTGCTCAATAAGTGACCCGACGCGGGAGCGCTGGCCCAGTGGGGCGGGCGGCGTCTCGGTGTTCAGCGCTGGCTTTTCGCCTATTACCTGGATGCGGGCCTGAGCGTCGATGGCGCGCATGGCCGAACGCATGGCGCGAATGTGGTTGGGCGTGGTGCCGCAGCAGCCTCCCACCATCTGCACTCCGGCCGCGATGGCCTTGCGGGTGAAGTCGGCCATGTACTCCGGCGAGCATAGATAAATGTTGCGTCCCTCGACGGCGCGCGGCAGACCGGCGTTGGGCATGGCTATCAGCGGCAGCGATGTAGCCGAGCGCATCGCTTCAATCGCCGTGAGCGCCGTGGCCGGGCCAGTGGAGCAGTTCACGCCTACGGCTGACGCGCCCCACTCGGTCAATAGCGCGGCGGCCTGCGCGGGTGAGGCGCCATCCAGGCAGTTGCTCTCGTCGTCCACCGTCACCAGTGCAAACACGGGGAGGTCAGGGGCCACCTCGCGCGCGGCCGCCAGCGCTTCGCGCGCCTCGTTCAGCGCGGGCATGGTCTCGATGATCAGCAGGTCTACGCTGGCTTTCCACCCCTGCGACGAAGACCTGTCGCCGGGGGCCCCGGTCCCGGCCAGCGCGGCAATTTGCTCGGCGAAGGCGGCGCGGGCTTCTTCCAGGCCAGTCTTGCCCAGGGGTTCCAGACGCACACCGAGCGGGCCCACCGAACCCGCAACCCAGGCGTCCCCCGCCTGCTTGTCTCGGAGGTGCTCCGTAGCCTGGCGGGCCAGCCGAACGCCGGCCACGTTGATTTGAGCCACTTTGTCGGCCAAACCATGGCGGGCCAGCCGGAATCGATTAGCGCCAAAGGTGTTGGTCTCAATGATTTCAGCGCCGGCTTGCAGGTAATCCTCATGAATGGAGAGGATCAGGCCCGGGTCAGACAGGTTCAATTCGTCGTAGCAGCGATTGATGAAGACGCCACGGGCATAGATGACGGTGCCCATCGCGCCATCGGCGAGCAACGGGCGGCTGGTAAAGATGTCGGCAAATTGCTGCATTCTTGTGACATGTTAAGCTACGCTGGCCCCTGACGCCAGCAGGAAGGCTGCTTTGTTATACTTCGAGAGTCATCAACTGTGGTTGCGCCGGTACCGGGCCGGTCCTTTTGGGCTTGCCGGATTGTCGGCAGCCACTATCAATTTGTTTACGCCGCGGCCATCGCCGCAGTCATCATGCGCGGCACATTCCGCGTTTTCGCTCGAGGTACGGGATTTTGAAGAATAAGAGTCTATGGTTGAGCGCCGCCGCGGCCCTTGTGGCTGCAGTCGCACTGGCGGGTTGCGGCACCACTACCTATTTTGCGGGCCGGGCACTACCGCCCAGCGGGCTGGCAAATCGCGTCGTGATTGCGATTCAGAATCCCAGTGCCCTGGCAACCGGCGCTCTGGAGATCGTGGACGCCTATTACGACATCCGCTGCAAGTACAACAGCGCCAATTGCTCCAGTCCGGCGTATTCCATATCCGGATTTTCGGGAAATCTGCCCTACAGCATTCAGAACATGCCCGAAGAGTTGACAGGCGCGGTTTATAGTTCCGGCGATGGCAGCTTGACGCAGATTAACTATACAGGTGAGAAGACGATTGGGGCGGTGAGCGGCCTCAACGGCGCCTCATCCAGCGTCTTTATTACGCGGAACCAGACTTACATCTTTGCCGCCAGCCAGACCTCGCACGTGCTGACGATAGTAGACAAGTCTGCGACCAACGCGGGCTCTTACCCGTTGAGCCTTCCCGGCGTGTACCGCGTGAGCGTAAACCCCGGCGGCTCCGTGGCCCTGGCTTTCGTGCAAAACTCGAATTACGTTTACTATCCTGTCAAGCTTTCGTCTGCCCAGACCACTGCGTACGCCGGCGGATCGGGAAACTGGCCCAAAGGCGCGCAAGATTGCGAGCCGCAGGCCGCACCGGGCTGGTGCCTTATTCAGGCTCTGGATCCCAGCGGAAATCCGCTCGTCCTGGACCGGCCAGTCAAAGCCGTTTTCTCGGCCGATGGCGGCACGGCCTATGTGCTGAACTGCGGCCCTGAGTGCGGCGGGACAGCGGCTTCAATCACTCCGCTGCCGGTGGCGCCGATGATCTATCTCGTCGGTCAGGGGTCGGGAACGCTGCCTTCCACGACGACCACTCTCACCGCAAAATGCGGGACGGTGAACCTCACAACGGGGTGCATTCCCATCCCCGGCGGCGCCAGCAACGCGCTGGTCGACAGCTCAACTATGTACGTCGTGGGCCAGCAGCAGATGACGGACATTTGTTCCGGTGGCGCCTTGTGCTGGGGCGGTCACCTGACAGTGGTCAATCTGCAGAACAACACGGTCATGCCCTCTACAGGCGCGGTTCCCAATCCGGTTGCGATCAGCGACGGGGCGCCCGGCGGCGTCAGCCGCATGATTGAGGCCGACGACAACACACTGTGGATTGGCATGAAAGATTGCTCAAATGGCGAGCGCGCTAACAACAGCTTGCCGTACGGCTGCCTGACCATGGTCAACACCACTACCAACGCCGTCACCCTGATGCCCTACGTCGGCGACGCCACCGGCATTGCAGCAGTTACCGGACTGAACAAGATTTACACGGTAGAGGGTGGGCAAGTGTACATTTACTCGACTGTGGACGGCTCGGCTATCAATAACCAATACGTGACGGTGACCGGCACGGCCTATGATGTGGCCTACATGGACGCTCTCACAGACGCCGATAACACTGTCTACTAAGTTCCGGGGAGAGCATTCAATGGGGTGTCCCAGGTCTCGTTTTGAGGCCTGGGATGCCGCCATCCCTGATCTCCTCTCGTTCATCAGGAGCCACCACCGATGAACTCCGTTCTCACCTCCGATCCTTTCGCGGCTGACATCCTGGCAATCGCCGCGCATCGCGACGATGTGGAACAGACTTGCGGGGGGACTCTGCTTCGCATGGCCTCGCGCGGGTTGCGCACCGCTATTCTCGACCTGACGCAGGGTGAGGCCGGAACGCGAGGCAGCGCCGAAGAGCGCGCCAGTGAAGCTCAAGAGGCCGCGCGCATCCTGGGCGTCGGCTGGCGGAAGGCGCTCGATTTGCCGGACGGCGCAGTCGAAAACACCCTCGAAAATCGGCTCAAGATTGTGCGCGTCCTGCGGCTGCTGCGCCCTCGCGTAGTGATTCTTCCTTACTGGCAGGCTCGGCATCCGGATCACGCAACCAGCGCTTCACTCGGCTACGAAGCCTGTTTTCTCTCCGGCCTGGCAAAAGTCGAGGTCGGTACCACCCCCCATCGCCCGTTCAAGATTGTTTACGCCAGCCTCTATGCCGACGTGCGCCCCAGCTTTGTCGTGGATATTACGCCCTTCATTGAGCAGCGCCACTCGGCGCTGATGGCCTACCGTTCGCAGTATGCCAATCAGCCGGACGGCAGCGGGCTGTTTGTACCCGAGGAAGAGATTCGCGAGCGCACATTTGCCGAGGCGCGTCACTACGGTTTGCTGGCCGGCGTGCGTTACGGTGAGCCTTTTGTGCAAAAGGAAGTTGGCTTGGTAGACGATCTCGCGCTTCTGCCGGTGCAGTCGATTTGAGGCGAACCTTGTTGTTACGTTCCTCGGTTTTTCTCGTATAACAATTAATTATTGAGAGTGAATCTAAAATAACTTTGCCTTATGGCCATCATTCCACCAAACTGTGAGAGTGGAGGCAGCAGATGATGCAAACCTGGGATCCTCGAACATACGAGAAAAATGGCGCATTCGTGCCTGGGATGGCGAACGAGATTCTCCAGTGGCTCGACGCTGCTGCTGGCGAGCGCATCCTCGACCTGGGATGCGGCGACGGTCAACTGACAGCGCGAATTGCCGCAACCGGGGCTAGCGTGGTGGGTGTCGATGCCTCGCCAACAATGGTTGCCGCTGCTCGCGCGCGGGGCATCGAGGTTCTTGAGGCCAGCGCCGAATCGCTTCCGTGCGGCGACGCTTGTTTTGACGCTGTCTTTTCCAATGCCGTCCTACACTGGGTGCGTGACCAGGATGCCATGATGGACGAGGTGCGGCGCGTGCTCAAGCCCGGCGGCAGGTTTGTGGCCGAAATGGGCGGCCACGGCAACGTTGCAGCTATCAGTGTGGCCTTCAGCGCGGTGCGCGCGCGTCACGCTGATCCCGGCAGCGAAGACGTACTGAACTACTATCCGACCCCGCAAAGTTACGCCCTGCGGCTCAGCCAGCATGGGTTTCATGTGGACCGAATCGCGCTGATACCGCGCCCGACGCCACTCGCGGCAAGCGGCATGGACGGGTGGCTCAGAACCTTTCGCAGCGGTGTGCTGAACAGCCTCCCTGAGGAGCTACGGGAAACAATCATCGCGGAAACCTGCGCCTTGCTTGCTCCCGCGCTGCGAGATGAAAATGGCAACTGGACGGGCGATTACGTTCGCCTGCGTTTCATTGCCACGATTCCTAACGGCTAAAGAGCATCTGTCCGCCCACCGCGAACAAAGTCAGCGCAAAGATGCGCCGTAACCAGAGCTCCGGGATGTGCACCGCGAATACGGCCCCGAAATATCCGCCTACAAAAAAACCCGCCGCGAGCAGCAGCGCGACTCTCAGGTCCGCATGGCCCTCGCGATAGTATTCCAGGAATGCGAGCAGCCCGACCGGCAGCAGCAGCGCGCCCAGTGAGGTACCTTGCGCCTTGTGTTGGCCATGCCCAGCAGGTAGATCAACGCCGGAATAATCAGAATGCCGCCGCCGATGCCCACCACGCCGGAAATCACTCCCACTCCCAGCCCAATCAATAGAATCATCCAGGTCACGCGAGGCTCCTTGAGGGCTCGCCCTAGCGTGAAAGGCGTGCCCGTTCATTCAGCGTAAACCATGATCCGGTCTAGTCGGCTTCGAGGGCCTTGGTGCGGAAGAGTAGTCCGGCAACGGCGCCGCCCAGACTGGGAAAGAGCAGGAAGAGCCAGAGCTGCGCCAGAGCCTGGCCGCCTACCAGCACAGCGGGTCCAAAGCTGCGGGCCGGGTTTACGCTCGTCCCTGTAATGTGAATGCCGAGCAGGTGAATGGCGACAAGCGTGATGCCGATGGCCAGGCCGGCAAAGCCTGCCGGCGCCTTTTTCTGCGTGGAGCCGAGAATGACGATGACAAAGATCAGTGTTGCAACGAACTCAAAGACAATGGCGGAAGCCATGCTGTATTCGCCCTGGTAGCCGGCACCCCAGCCATTCTGTCCCAGTCCCTTGACGGCAATGTCGTAACCGCCGCCCACGCCGCTGACGATGACTGAAAGCACCCCGGCAGCGAGAGCGGCGCCTGCGAACTGGCTGACCCAGTAACCGACCATGTCTTTTATGGTCATGCGCCCGGCTACACACACGCCAAGGCTGACGGCCGGGTTGATGTGGCAGCCGGAGATGGGGCCGATGCCATAAGCTGCGCCGATGAGGGCGAGACCGAAGGCGAAGGCGATGCCGACAATGCCCACCTTGTCGCCGGCCACGGCGGCCGTTCCGCAACCGAAGAGCACCAGAATAAATGTGCCCACTAATTCTGCAATGTACTTTTTCATGATTCCTCCTTTTTCGCGCAGTGAGTTTCCGTGCTCTCGAACACGGGGGCCCAAGCGAATGGCCGAGGCCCAGGGAAGTCGCGGGAGGCGAGATTCGATGCGACTCGCCGCCCAGGGGAAATCGAAGGCGCGCCCGCGTGCAAGGCATGCGGCGCGAGTGTTGCAGATTGGGCTGTCCGGAGTCAAGAGAAAGAATCCGGGGAGGTAAGGCCCGCGTCCTGAACATTTTCAAGGGAATTTCCGGCTCAAATTCACACAACGTTTGCATTCCTTTTGCCCTATTGCAGTAGTCTGTTAATGATTCCGTGCGGCCTCCGCATCAGAAGTTCAACGGCCGCCGGGCGAGGGCAGACCGGTTGAGCCAAACTATTTTTGTGCTGGAAGACGACACTGATATTGCGAGGCTTGTACAGCATCATCTGGAAGCCGCGGGGTTTGCTTCGCGGCTCTTTCACACTCCCGCTAACCTGATCCCAGACGCTGAGCGCCAACCGCCTGCGTTGTTTCTATTGGACATCATGGTGCCAGGCGGCGACGGCCTCGATGTCTGCCGCCGTCTGCGCAGCCATCCCGGGCTCTCCAGTGTTCCCATCATCTTCCTCACCGCGCGCGCCGGCGAAAACGACCGTGTGCTGGGGCTGGAGATGGGCGCCGACGACTACATCACCAAGCCCTTTGCCACACGTGAGTTGGTGGCTCGCGTCAAGGCTGTGCTGCGCCGTTTTGAGCGGCCCACCACGCCATCAGTCATTCGCTTTGAAGACGTTGTCATCGACGCCAACGCCATGCAGTTGACGGTACGCGGGCAGTTGACCACCACCACAGCCACCGAGTTTCGGCTGCTGGACTACCTGGCGCGCCATCCGGGCCGGGTCTTCAGCCGCGACCACCTCCTGGACGCCGTATGGGGCGACGCCCGCTTTGTCACACCCCGCTCGGTGGATGTTTATGTGCGGCGCATCCGCTAGAAGATCGAACTCGATCCGGAGAACCCCCACTATCTTATGACGAGGCGCGGCGCCGGCTACCGCTTCGAGCTTCCCAAGAGCGAGTAGGCTGGAGTTAACAGGCCCTCAATGAATCGAAAAATTTTCTTCAAGCTGCTCGGCCTGTTTCTCCTGATCCTGCTCTTCCAGGCAGCGGCGATGGAGTTTGTCGTCCTTCCCTTCATTGTCCGGAAAGTGTTGGAAGTCCATCCCGGCAGCACCGACATATTTCTCGGCAATGAGCCTCTCTGGTCAGGCCTCATCGCTCTGGCCGTGGCGTTCGCCCTGGCTGTGTGGGTTGCAGGCCGCATCACCTCGAGGCTTGAGCAGCTGGTCGTATTTGCGCGCCGCATCGCGGAAGGTGACCTGACCGCCCGCCTTGCCAACGACGGCGAGGATGAGCTTTACAGCGTGGAAGTCGCGTTGAACCAGGCCGCCGAGCGATTGAGCGCGAGCTTCGCCGAAATCGAGAGCCACCGCCAGGAACTGGCCGACCTGCTCGATTCCCTGCAGGAGGCGGTGGTTGCCATCACTCCCGAAGGGCTGGTGCGCTGGTCCAACGCCGTTATGCAGCGCATCGCCGGCACGGAGATTCGCGCTGGCCGTCCGCTGGTCCACTCGGTGCGCGATCCTGAATTGCTGGCTTGCATAAAGAACGTACTGGAGCAGCGCGTGGCGAGTTCCGGGCGTGCCAGCACTCTGACTCAGGGACGCATATTCGAGATCAACGCAGTCCCCATGACCTCGGGCGGCGCGCTCGTCGTGCTCCATGACGTGACGCAAATTGAGATGGCCGAAAAGTCCCGCCGCGACTTCATCTCCAACGTCAGCCATGAGCTGCGCACGCCGCTCACGTCCATCCAGGGCTACGTGGAAACGCTTGTCGAGGAACACCCCAAGCCAGAAACCACGCGCGAGTTCCTCGGCATCATTCTCAAGAACGCCACGCGCATGAACCGCATTAC
>JBAPYY010000683.1:0-1545 GCA_049284975.1 Occallatibacter sp. | reverse complement strand
GGTGAATCCGAACCTCACTGTCAATATCGGCATGCGCTGGAGCTACGAAACACCGCGTCATGAAGCGCATGGCGATACGGCGATCTGGGATCCAACACTTCCTGATGCGGCAACCACCGCTGGTGATTATCCGCAGGCGCTGGGCGCGTTGGTCTTTGCCGGCCAGGGCGCGGGCCGCAACGGAAGCAAGAACGAAACCTGGGGCAGCGTCTATCGCAAGAACTTCGAGCCTCGTGTAGGCTTTGCCTGGGAACCGGACGTGCTCTCTCACAAGGATGTGATTCGCGGGAGCGCCGGCATCTACTATAGTCCGCTGGTTTATGCCGATTTTGGTCAGGGAACGGTCCAGGGTTTCACGCTTCAAGGAAATAACTTCACTGCCGACCCACTCGACGGTGACCCGCTCGATGCGCATAGTCAGATACCAGGAAATAATCTCCCAGTCGGGCTTCCTTTATTGCCCCCCACATTCGACCTGAATCCCAACCAGTTGGATGGCACCAACATCAGCGCTGACTACATTGCCAAGAGCAACGGACGCCCCGGAATGGTCGAGACCTGGACGCTGGAAACTCAGTACGAGATTACCCCCAGCCTCTTCGCCAGCCTGGGCTACCTGGGCATGCACGCCACGCACCTGCACGCCATGCTCAACTTCATGAACGATATGCCTGACAAGGACATGGCCCTGGGCGACTGGCTCAACTGGTGGGCCTATTATCCGCCCGCTAATCAAGGCGGATTCGGCGTTAATTCGATTGAGCCTTACTCCAACTTCAGTTGCATCGGACCAAATGTCTATACGGCAGCGCCCGGATGCACATGGCCGGAAAACGAGCCCATCTCGCAGGCTCTTCGCCCCTTCCCGCAAATTCAGTACATCAACATGGACAGCTATCTGCAAAACCTGGGCCAGTCCACCTACAACGCGCTGGAAGCAAAGCTGGAACAGCGCTTCCACAACGGCCTGAATATTCTGGCCGCGTACACCTTCTCGAAAACGCTCACCGATGCCGATGCTGCGCAGCCTTACTGGAGCACGCTCCAAAACGGCGGTGCGGTGCAGGATCCGGAAAACCTCAGGACTGAAAAAGCGGTCAGCAGCGAGGACGCCCCGAATAACTTCGTCGTCAGCTACATCTATGACCTACCCATCGGCCAGGGAAAACACTTTCTCGGCAATACCTCAAAGCCGGTCGATGCGATTATTTCGCATTGGAGCGTCAGCGGTGTGCAGCGTTACGTAAGTGGACAGCCGATCAGCATCAACGGCGCAACCGGTATTCCGAGCAAGAATTCCAGCGTTCGTTTTGATCGCGTGGCAGGACAGCCGGTGAAAAACTCCGCATACAAAAACCCATTGCTCTTCAATAACTCGAGCAATCTCACGGCATGCGATACAGGCTACTTCAACTGCGCAGCCTTTTACGATCCCAACTTGTTCACCAATCGCGATCCAAGTGGAGTGGGAGCTTCGGGCGAGGGCAATCCCTGGCGCTTCGGCACCATGCCGCGCAACTCGGCGGACATTCGCGGCCCGGTGTA
>JBAPYY010000682.1:0-1571 GCA_049284975.1 Occallatibacter sp. | reverse complement strand
ATTGATGGAGTCCAAGCTCATTCGATTAGCTCAAGACATGCCCTTCATTTATCAGTAATCTATGGTTGTCTCTTGAAATGGTCTCCTGAACTGTTCGTTCAAAGTGTGACTTTCGGGTGGCAACCACCTCGCAGGGTTGCCGCCCGATTTCTTTTTTCCGGCTTGCGGTGCAGCCTTCAGCAATTCCACCTTCCACCAACCAATGCCAAAGCTACTCTCACCCGGAGCTGCGAAGACGTCGCGCTCTATTTCACGGCTTGCTCGTATTGGTGGCCGGCATCATTGGTGCAACTGCACACGGCTTCCCGTCGCACAGCGCTCCCGTAATTCCCTCGCCTTCGGTGATGGTGTATATTCGGTCTACTGTCGGCAGCTTCACCATCTCTTTCGCGCCGGAAGGCCAGTGAATCTCTGCCGTTCCCGCGTCGGTGGCGTCGCCCAGACCGAAGTGAACGCGCATGTCGTTCGAAGAAAGGTAGCTGCCGCCGCTCAGCACGTCCCCGCGTTGACGCATTCCGTCCGCTGACAGATAGACAGTTGCTCCGACTGCGTCGCGTGGGCTCTTTGGCCCTCCAATGAGCCTGAGCTCCACCCATTGGTGGTGATCCGGATTCACATTGCGCAGCAGCACCGGAATGCCGTCCATATTGTTGATGACCACGTCAATTTTGCCGTCGTTGAAGATGTCGCCAAATGCTGCACCGCGGCCCACGCTCACTACCGCAAGTCCAGTCCCCTCCACAGCGGGAACCAACTCAAACTTGCCGTTCTTCAAGTTGTGGTAAAGCAGCGTGCGTTGGGCATAACTCATTCCCCACTCCGGATGCTGATCCACCTGCGGATAGACATGCCCGTTCACAATCAGCAAATCCTTCCATCCGTCATTGTCGTAATCGAGAAATCCATCGGCAAAACTGACAAATGGGATTGACGGCTCCGCTATGCCGGCTTGATAGCTGACGTCCGTGAAAAAACCATTTCCGTCATTCTGAAAAAGAATCTTGTAGTCGTCGGCAAAGGTGGTGCTCACCACAGCCAGGTGGCCGTTATTCTCGTAGTCTCCAACCGCGAGGCCCATATTGGCGGCTTCGCGCCCATCGGCGTTGAGTGCGAATCCGCTTTCATAACTCTGATCTTCGAACGTGCCATCTCCCTTGTTCATGTATAAATAATTCGGAGTGGAATCGTTCGCCACCAGCAGGTCAGGTTTGCCGTCTCCGTTCACGTCCACAAACAGCGCCCCAAGGCCGTAGTATCCGTTGGGATCATCCACGCCCAGCTTCTTGCTGACGTCCGTAAAGGTTCCGTCGCCATTGTTATGAAAGAGATGGTCGTGCTCGCCCTTGAGTCCTCGCGGGCCGCACATCACCTGTACTCCGCGGTACTGGCAAAATGAGAAATTGACGGCCTTCGATCCCGAATAAGGAGGGTTAGACAAGTCCATTTCAACGTAACCGTCGACAAAAAGGTCCAGTCGTCCGTCCCCATCGTAGTCGCCGAAAGTTGCGCCCGTAGACCATGTTCCGATAGTGACGCCGGCTTTTTCTGCCACGTCCGTAAAGGTTCCATCG
>JBAPYY010000681.1:0-4768 GCA_049284975.1 Occallatibacter sp. | reverse complement strand
CTGCTGCCCTTCCCGATTCTTGACGGAGGCATGATTTTCTTCCTGCTGATTGAAAGCGCCATCCGGCGCGATATCAGCATTCCCATCAAGGAGCGCATTTATCAGGCAGCATTCGTCGTGCTGGTGGGCTTTTTCGCCTTCATCATCTTCAACGACATCACCCAACTGCCGCTATTCACGCACGCAAAACCGTGACCAGGCGTTGTTTTTGGAATGTGCGCCAGGGCGTGCTGATAAATACCCACCCCCGGCGCACAATCTCTGTGAGTGGTCGAAGACAGATATGAAGTCAAAAGATGGTCGAGAGCCGAAAAAAGCCAAGATGGAACAGAACAGTTCAGGCTTATCGCCCCTTTTATACCCTTTGGGTACCCCCTCCCCCCAATTTCCTGTGAAACTGTGAGACTGTGAACCTTTAATGCATCCATCCGATGAAGGGGAACGGGGATAAAGCCCAAAGAAACCCGGCGAAATGTGGAAAAAATGCTGTTCCACGTGGAAAAACGGGTACGAAATTCGTTTGTTATCAGACATTGATTGAGGTTCATTTCATGCCCGTGACCACTGAAGTTCGTGTCCGCTACGCCGAAACCGACCAGATGGCCGTCGTCTACTATGCCAACTACTTCGTTTGGTTTGAGGTGGGCCGCGTGGAGCTTTTCCGCGCTCTTGGCTTCTCATACAAGTTGCTGGAGCGAGAGCACGGGTGCATTCTTCCGGTGGTAGACGCACGATGCCGCTATCGCTCTTCAGCTCGCTATGACGAGCAGATCCTCATCGAGACCCAGCCTCTGGTGGTGCGCGGCTCGCTGGTGAAATTTGCTTACCGCGTCTTGCGCAAGGATTCCGGCGAAGGTGAACCCGCGCTGCTGGCCGAGGGCGAAACCACTCATGTTGTCTGCGACGCAAAAATGAAGAAGAAGCCGCTGCCGGAGAAGTATGCGGCAGCGTTGCGAACCATGATGACGGACGAGTAGAGCCACTGCGTTCAGGACGCTTGACGGCGCGTTCAGCGCAGCACCACTGCCAGCGCAAAGCCGTCATACCCCTTCGCTCCGACTGTTTGAAGCACCGTCGCGCTCAGGCGCGGCTCCGCAGCCATCATCTCCGTGAAGCGCCGGACGCCCTGCACATCGCCGTCGGCGCTCTTCGCCTGGATGACCTTTCCATCGCGCACCACATTGTCGGTGACGATCAACGTTCCGGGGCGCGAGAGCTTCAAAGCCCATGCGAGATAATCTGCGTTGCTGGGTTTATCGGCATCGACGAAGATCAGGTCAAAGGGGCCTGCGCCAGAGGATTCGAGGATTGGAAGCGTGTCAATGGCGCGCCCCACGCGTATATCGACGCGATCCAGAACTCCGGCGTTCAATAGGTTCGCGCGTGCCACCTCTGCATGATGCGGGTTCACCTCAAGCGAAACAATGCTTCCGCCTTCAGGAAGAGCGCGAGCCATCCAGATGGTGCTGTATCCGCCAAGCAGTCCGATTTCAAGAATGCGGCGCGCGCCGATGACGCGCACCAGAAGGTCGAGAAATTTGCCTTGTAGCCGGGAAACGTCGATGGCGGGAAGGCCGGCCTGCCGATTCGCCGCAAGAGCAGCATCGAGCTTTTCATCTGAGGGGACAAGTTGATCGCAGAAATAGCGGTCCACCTCTGTCCAGAGGTCCTGCATCTCATTCTCCTTCTTTGGTAATTACTAGGGGCTATTTCATAACCGAATCGCCGTTCCGCGAGAGATTCCCTCAGGGGCTAAAGCCCGCATTGATTTTGCGAGCTTTATGCGGTGGTTGAAACCCCCGCCTCCCTCCGTCTAGAGTTTTTCCGCAGCCTGCGAAGTCGTGCCCTTTCAAAACCACTTTTGCAGCAGCTTCTAGTCAGGCCGTTACTTGTCTCGCGCCACCACGAAATCCGGCACCCAAAGCAGGGCGCGCTTGTACTCGGAATCGGGCAATAGGGCCAGCGCCTGGCGGCTCTGCTCGGCGTAGCGGTCGGCGACAGCCATGGCGTACTCTACCGAGCCGTTTTTGGCCAGGATTTTCTGAATCTGCTCGCGGCTCACATTTTCAAAACTGCGGTCGTCCAGAACTCGCTGAATCGTCTGCCGGTCTGCGGCGGTTCCGTGGTCGATGGAGTGGATCACCGAGAGCGTTGCCTTGCCCTCGCGCAGATCGCTCGCCACAGGCTTGCCCAGAACTTCTTCTGTGGCTGTCAGGTCGAGCACGTCATCCACGATTTGGAAAGCCAGCCCGACTGCGCGGCCATAGGTTGCCAGGCTCGCTTCATCGGCCTCTGTAGCCTTGGCCAACACCGCGCCGAGGCGCATGGAAACCGAAAACAGGCAGGCTGTCTTGCGATAGATGAGGTCGTAGTATTCGGCTTCGGAGACGGCGCGGCCCAGCTTCTGAATTTGTAGCAACTCGCCCTCGACCATCTGCTGCGTGAGGCCGATGAGCAGGTCGAGCACGCGCAGGCTTTTCTCATCCAGAGCCACCTTGAAGGCCTGCATGTAAAGCCAGTCGCCGGCGAGTACGCATTTCTCGTTGCCCCAGGTAGTGTTGGCGGAAGGCCGGCCGCGGCGAATATTCGCGCCGTCGATAATGTCGTCGTGAACAAGCGTGGCCGTGTGCACCATCTCGACCACAGCGCCGAGCCGGATGGCTCCCTGGCCCGCGTAGCCGAGCGTGTGAGCAGACAACAGCAGTAGAGTGGGCCGGATGCGCTTGCCGCCGCCGCCCCGCAGGTATTCGGCTATCTCCGTGATGGTGCTGACGCCGGAAGCGGCGTCGCGGCCCAATTCCTGCTCGATTGCCACGAGATCGTCTCGCAGCAGTTCGAAAACCTCTTTTGCCGTCGCTATCGCCAATGTGCTCAAAGCTCTCCGGTTCCCGTGCTTTATCCTACAATGCGGCGGCAACAGTTGGCTCGTTGGCCGGGGAAAGCCTGCCCCACGCGGGTGGTCAGTTCGTGCGGTAATTGGTGAACTGCAAATCCAGCCCCAGGTCTTTGCCGCGCAGCAGCGCGATAATCCCCTGCAACTCGTCGCGGTCCTTGCTCGATACTCTGACTGTATCGCCCTGGATGCTGACCTGTGCCTTCTTTTTTGCGTCCTTGACCAGGCGAACAATCTCCTTGGCCTTTTCGGCTGGAATGCCCTGCTGCAAGCTGATCTTCTGTCGCACACTCTTGCCCAGCGCAGGCTCCACTTTGCCGTAGATCACGTTCTTCAGCGAGACGCCCCTCTTAACCAGCTTCTGGCCAAGAATCTCCTTGACCGCTTCCAGATGGTATTCGCCGTCGGACGCAAGTTGAATCTCCTTGTCGCCCTCGGCCAGCGCGACCTCCGAGTGGGAGTCCTTCAGGTCAAAGCGCTGGCGAATCTCCTTCAACGCCTGGTCGATGGCGTTGCGGACCTCTTGAATCTCCACTTTGCTGACGATGTCGAACGAATTGTCCTGAGCCATTTTTCTATTCCTCTTACCTGGAAAGGCTGGGGTACGCAGTGCCCTCTAACAGTTTCCCACGTTCGCCTCAAGGCCAAACAGCCGATTGAAGTTTTTCGTGGTTGCGGCGGCGATTTCCTGCGCTTCCGCGCCTTGAAGTGCTGCAAGGGTTTCGGCGGTCCGGGCCACCCAGGCCGGCTCATTCCGTTTGCCTCGATTGGGCGCCGGAGCCAGCCAGGGCGCGTCGGTCTCGACCAAAATGCTGTTCAATGGCAGCTTGACGGCCACATCCCGTAACGGCTGCGCTTTGGGATAGGTGAGATTGCCGGCAAACGAAATGAGAAATCCCAGGTCGAGCGACCGGGCGGCCTGTTCGTAGTTGCCGCCGAAGCAATGCATCACGCCGCCGAGACCGGTTGACCGCCATTGGGCGTCGAGAATCTCAAAGAGATCGTCCCAGGCATCAATGGTCCCGTCTTTTGGCCGGCAATGAATGAGGATGGGGCGCTTGCGTTTGGCAGTAACCTTCAGTTGGCGAATCAGCCCCTCGCGCTGGACGTCATGCGCCGCACCTTCGTGGTAGTAGTCCAGGCCGATCTCGCCGCAGGCGATGACCTCCGGCTCGGCCAGAAGGCTGTCAAGCTTGGCTAGAACATTGTCGTCGATTTCGTGCGTGTTGTGCGGATAGACGCCCGCGCTTGCGTAGAGCTTCGGCAGGCCTGGCCGTCCATTGAACTCGCGGCAAACCGCAAGCGCTCCGTCCATCCCCGCCGCCTGCTCGCCGATGCCGATGGCGAGCACTGTGCCCACGCCCGCTTCGTATGCGCGGTGCAGCATCGCCTCGCGGTCGTCCGCGTAGCGCGGGCTGTCCAGATGCGCATGGGAATCAATCAGCAATGCAGTCTCCATAAATCCGTTGCAGAATCCCGTAGGATTCTGCAATGGATAACTCGAAAATGGTTCTACGGTTACTTCAGCCGCGCACCCAGGGGGACTTCTTCGAGGAAGCTGGCCAGCACAGGCGCGCCGTCGGGAAGAGATGCCGCAAGCAACATTCCGTTCGACTCGAGGCCCCGCATCTTTCGGGGAGCGAGATTGGCGACGATGACGATCTTGCGGCCGATGAGCTTTTCCGGCTCGTAGTATTGCGCGATGCCGGCGAGAATCTGCCGCTTCTCGTAACCCAGATCGACTTCCAGGCGAAGCAGCTTGTCGGCTTTAGGCACGCGCTCGGCCACCAGGATCTGCGCAACGCGAAGATCGACTTTCACGAAGTCGTCGATTGTAATCTGCGGCGACTGCGCTGCGGCTCCATGCGCATCCGT
>JBAPYY010000680.1:0-6080 GCA_049284975.1 Occallatibacter sp. | reverse complement strand
GAGTTCCCCGGCTTCAACTCGCGCGGCTGTTGCGGTGAGTTCGGGATATTGGCCGATGGTGTAACGCCGCTGTCGGCCAAAAATCCTGTAGTCGAGAATGAAGCTCTTGACGCCGTTCGCAGTCACTCTCAGGCCGAATCCGGGGATTTCGGAGTCCCATTCGATCCAGTTCCCCACTGCCGGGGCTTGCATTCTCTTGATGGTTTGCTCAACAATTCGCTTTCCCACTTGCCCTCCGTGTCAACACCATGTCAACAAAAAACGCGCATACCAGTCTGACAACGGGCACTAGTATCAGTCACCCGTATGAGCATGTCAAGCAATTTGAATGACTTGGCTTATAAGTCGTTTCTATCGTGTCAACAAAAAACCGGGTCTCCGTTGGCTACGAACCAGTAGGTCGGGAGTTCGACTCTCTCCGGGCGCACCATACATTCCCCAATTTGTTGTTTCTTTAGGCTCACCATTTTGACAGTATTAGCCCTCACAAACAAGGAAAATCAGTAGTCCCCCTTTTCATACGGTCTGAACTCCCGGCGGGTCACGAGTTTCATGCTGACCAGCCGGGAGTTTTACTCTCCGCCTCTCGAAGACGAAAATGGCGAAGCGCTGATGCGCTCCGCCGTTTCCTGCCAAAAAGCTTCAGAATCTCAATATAGGTGGAAATCTACCTCGACGGGCTGCCAGACCGGCACAGGCTTGCCACCCTTCATGGCCGGCCTGAATTTGTACTTCATCACCGCTTCGATGGCCTTCTCATCCAATCCCATGCCTAGTGAGCGAACCACCCTAGGATTCTGTGGATTCCCGCGGGCATCGACAATAATCTCGACCAAACAGGTTCCCTGGTACTTGGCTCGGCGCGCCTCGTCAGAAAACTCCGCTTCAACGCTGTTGAGCAAGACCGGTGCCGAGACACCACCACCCACGCGGTAAACTCCGCCGCCAATGTTCCCGCCCTCCCCCGGCCCATAGCCGCCGCCATGCCCCGAACCCAGGCCCGTGCCCGAGCCGTTCCCCCCCGAAGCGAGCTTGACGTTCGCAGAATTCGAGACGCCGAAATTCGGGAGCTTAGTGTCCGTGGGGATGGTTACGTCGTTTTGCAGATCAATCGAAGGAACCGGCGCCTGTATCACAGGCGATATTACGGGAGCCTTCATTGGCGGAGGAACCTTGCCCTTGATTGCTTCGATTTTGTCGGGACTTCCGCCGCCGCCGCCCGCGGAAATGTCGGACTTGGGAGCCTTGAACTCCGATATATCGATTGGCGTGTTGACCAGGGCCGGCTTGTTCACGGTTTCGAGGATCTTCTTGCCCATCAGAAAGAGTAAAACCAGCACAATGGCAACATTGAAGCTGGCGGAGATACCGAAGGCCCAGGGATTGCGCTTGACCGCCATCCGATCCGGAACTGGAATTGGCTTTGAGGTCAGTTCCAGCGGCGGCAATTTGGGCGGGAAAAACACGTCGCGGATGCTCTCGTAGAGATCAACCCAGATGGGTTTCGACTCAACGGGAACGCCAAATGTGAGGTCGAGGTCGCAGCCGTCCATGATGGCGGTGGCAGTTTCGGATTCAGTGTCTGGCTGGATGAGCAAATCGTTGGCCATCGTTGCGTCTGGTTCCGTTGCCTCTGGACGCCTGGTTTCGGTCACAAACCGAAGGTTCTCCGTCTCCGGGTCCACGTTTCTATTATGCTTGACAGTACCCGCTTGTGTCTCGTCCGGAAGAGCCAAAAAATCCAGACTCTCATATTTCGTCGCGAGCGGGCTTTCCATAAACAATAGACGGTCCGTGCTGGCAATTGTTGCCGAAAAGATCTTGCCGCGCCATTTACACTTAGAAATGAATCAGATCGAAAGAACCCAGGGAGTGAAGATGTCCTCAGCACCTGAATTGAAGGCGACTCTTACCTTGCCGCAAACCGCCTTCCCGATGAAGGCTAACCTGCCGCAGAATGAACCGCTTCGCCTGGCCCGATGGGCCTCGATGGGGCTATATGAAGAGCTGCGCAAGGCTGGCGAAGAGCGGCGCAAGGCCGGTGGCTCTTATTTTTTGTTGCATGACGGCCCCCCTTACGCCAACGGCCCCATTCATCTGGGCCATGCGCTCAACAAGGGACTAAAGGATTTTGTCGTCAAATCGAAAACCATGGCGGGTTTCGATGCGCCTTATGTTCCCGGCTACGATTGCCACGGATTGCCGATCGAAATCAAGGTGGACGAGCATTTGGGCCGCAAGAAACTTGAGATGCCCGCACCAGAGGTTTTAGAGGCCTGCCGCAAATACGCGCAAAAGTATATCGATCTGCAAACCTCGCAGTTTGAACGAATTGGCTGCATCGGCCGCTGGAATGCACCGTATAAAACCATGTCCCGCGACTATGAGGCGCACACGCTTGAGGCTTTTTACGGCTTTCTTGAAAAAGGCTTCGTCTATCGCGGCTTGAAACCGGTTTACTGGTGCATACACGACCACACTGCGCTTGCCGAGGCAGAGGTCGAGTACGACATGCACACCAGTCCCTCGGTTTATGTGCGCTACCGGCTCACATCGAAGCCTGAGGCGCTGTCGCCTGCATTGGCCGGCCGTGAAGTCTACACCATTATCTGGACCACCACTCCGTGGACGCTGCCCGCGTCAATGGCTGTGGCTTTTCATCCCGATTTCGAGTACGTGGCGCTGGCTGCTGAGGGTGGCCCAGTCTACATCGTCGCGGCTGACTTGGCCGCGACAGTTGCCGCTGCATGCAAACTGGGTGAAACCACCGAGCTGGCTCGCTTCAAAGGCAGCGTGCTTGAACACGCCACATTCCAGCACCCGTTCTTGGAGCGCAGCATTCTGGGCGTGCTGGCGACATATGTCACCGCTGATACAGGCACCGGTGCAGTTCACACCGCCCCATCGCATGGCGCAGACGACTTTTACACCGGCGTTCGCTACAACATAGACCCCACCTGCCGAGTGGACGCCTCCGGGCGCATTCACGTGGACCCGAGCGCATGGAATCGCAGCACCCCACCGGCTTTCGATGGAATGAAGGTGTGGGCCGCAAATCCCGTCATTGTGGCAATGCTCGAAGAGTCCGGCGCATTGCTGGCCAGTCACGATCTGGAACACTCTTACCCGCACTGCTGGCGCTGTCACCATCCGGTCATCTTCCGCGCCACCGAGCAATGGTTCATCGGCCTGGAGACGCCGGTTAAACGAACTGACGGCTCCGAGACCACTTTCCGTCAACAAGCTATCGAAGAGATCGACAAGGTGATCTGGGATCCGGCCTGGGGCAAGGAGCGCATCACCAACATGATCGCCACGCGCCCGGACTGGTGCATCAGCCGCCAGCGCATCTGGGGCGTGCCGATCGCGGTATTCATGTGCGAGGGTTGCCAGAAGCCCATCCTCGACGTGGCGCTCAATCGCAAGATTGTGAAGCTGTTTGAGGAGCGCGGCGCCGAGGCATGGCACACAACGGAGATCTCCGCGCTGCTTCCGGCGAACACCGTTTGTGCTCACTGCGGGGAAAAGAGGTTCCGCAAGGAGACTGACATTCTCGACGTGTGGTTTGACTCCGGCACAAGTTGGTTTGCCGTTTGCGAATCCGATGCGGAGTTGAAGCCTGCGTACAGTGCTTTCCAAAACGAGACCGGCGCGAAGACTCCAGAGGTCTTGTACCTCGAAGGCGGCGATCAGCATCGCGGGTGGTTCCACTCCTCGCTGTTGACATCAGTTGCGCTGCGTGGGCGCGCGCCCTACTCCCACGTTTCGACTGCCGGCTGGACGCTGGACGAGCAGGGCCGAGCAATGAGCAAATCTCTCGGCAATGGCGTGGACCCGGTGGATATTGCCAACCGCATGGGCGGCGAGATTGTGCGCCTGTGGGTGGCATCGATTGACTTCCGCGAAGACATGGCGGCCAGCGAAAACCTCATGCAGCGCTGCGCAGAAATCTACAAGAAGCTGCGCAACACTTTTCGCTTTTTGCTAGGCAACCTGAACGGCTTTGACACTTCGCGCGACCGCTTGGCGGAATCTGATTTGTTGCCGCTCGACCGTTATATGCTGGCTAGGACGCGTGAACTGACCGAGAACATTCTAGGTTGGTACGAGAGCTTTGACTTTCACCGCGTATATCACGCGGTGAACGAGTTTGCAGTCGTCGACTTGAGCAACTTTTATCTGGACGTGCTGAAGGACCGGATGTATACCTTCGCGCCGACGAGCCGGGAGCGTCGCTCCGCGCAAACCGTTCTGTGGCAGATTTCGGAAACACTAGTGAGACTGGTTGCGCCGATCCTTTCGTTCACGGCCGATGAGATTTGGGAGTATCTGCCCAAGGTTGAAGGCCGCGAAGCGAGCGTGCATCTGGCTCAGTTCCCTGCCCCTGCGGAGATTTTTTCCGAAGACCCGACGGCGCTGCTGGAAGAGTGGAAACAAATCTTTGGTCTCCGCGATGCGGCACTAATAAAGCTCGAGGAAGCTCGCCAAGAAAAGCGAATCGGTAAGGGATTGGAAGCAGAAATAGAGGTCCGGGTTCAAGGCGACTTGCTCACTCTGTTTCGCATGTACGCTTCGAGTTTGAAAGAGATACTGAATGTCTCCAAGGTAACCGTGATCGAAGATCTTTCGCAAACGGTAACTGCGCTCCAAGCCACTGGCCACAAATGCGCCCGCTGCTGGAACTTTATGCCAATTGTCGCCAACTATGGCATCTGGGAAAACGTGTGCACCCGCTGCCAGGATGCGTTAAAGGAAATGAAAATCGCACCGCCGCAATACCCGGAGGCCAAATAATGAAGTTCACTGCGCCCCGCCGCCTGCACTGGCTTCTGCTCATCTCTGCCCTGGTCATCTTTGTTGACCGGCTTACCAAGACCTGGGTCACGCTTCGCATTCCGTTTGGCGGGGCCATTCCGGTTGTGCCTCACTTTCTGCGCATCACGCACTGGACGAATGAAGGCGCGGCATTTTCAATCTTCGCCAACAGCGCCTCGCCCAATACGGTTCGCTGGGGCCTTGTCTGCTTCTCTTCTGTGGCTGCGCTGGTGGTTCTGCTTCTCATGGTCTATCTATCGGACCGCTTCACGCTCACCACCTTTTCGCTGGCGCTGGTTTTTGCCGGAGCTCTGGGCAACGTGCACGACCGCATCGCTTACGGTTCGGTAGTGGACTTCATCGAGGTGCACATCTTCGGCTACCACTGGCCGGACTTCAACATAGCCGACTCGGCAATTGTGACTGGAGCTTGCCTGCTACTTCTAGACTCTCTGCTGCCGAAACGAGAAAACGCCGGAATCGAGTAGCAGAAACTAAACGAATCATTATTTTGAGAGTGTGCGGTTAAAGTCGCCGCTACGCCGGCCGCATTAAAATGGCACCTGTCAGGTTTTTTGGTGATTGATGACTCTACGGGGATTCTATGAAGATTCGCAGCGCTGTTTTATCGACTTGGCGCGTATTGATCTTTTTTGGAGTATTCGCCAGTGTATTGGTTTCATCTACATGCTCGCTGCAAGCACAGCGGCTACCGCAGACTGTCCACCCAGAGCACTAAACGCTTATCCTCGCGCCTGACTTGAAGGCCGCAACCTTCTCCGGTGTTGAGTCTATTTATGTGAAACTTGCCGAACCTGCGAACCATATTCTGCTGAACGCCGCAGAGATCGCCTTTGAGAGTGTGAGCGTGACTGCTGACGGCAAAAAGCAGAGGGCCACGGTCTCGCTCGACAAGGCGAAGGAGCAAGCGACTTTTTCTTTTCCAGAGAGACTGCCAGCAGGCAAGGCCACACTGACCATTCACTACACCGGCATTTTGAATAACGAGCTGCGCGGCTTTTATCTTTCGAAGACTGCAAAGCGCAATTATGCAGTTACCCAGTTCGAGTCCACCGACGCGCGCCGCGCCTTTCCTTCGTTTGATGAGCCGGCCTTCAAGGCCACCTACGACGTTTCTCTGGTGGTGGATGCAGGCGATACCGCCATCTCCAACGGTGAGATCATCAGCGATACGCCCGGCCCAGTAACTGGGAGGCACACGCTCAAATTTGCCGCCACACCCAAAATGTTGCGCATTTGCAACC
>JBAPYY010000679.1:0-1707 GCA_049284975.1 Occallatibacter sp. | reverse complement strand
ACCGTGCCGTCCGCGCCCACCTTAATGCCGATTGAATAGACATCGCCGGCATCGGCGTTACGGCCTTGCAACTTCATTGGCTCGCCATTCAACACAACTTTCCAGCCGCCGTTTTCGATGCCGCCTGTGGGCGCGTCCGCTGAGGTGGAGTTCAGCCGGGTGTGGAAGAAGCCAGCCCAGTCAAAGGGAGCAATCGCATTCAGCGTGCTCACCAATTCGTCGAAGGTGTAGGTCTTCACCTCCGCGCCATTATTAGGGCCGCCGTGGAAAGCCTGGCAGAAATCGTCGATGGATTTCTGGCCGTGGCTCTCGCGATGAATGATGGTGGCCACTTCAAGCCAGAGCAGATCGCCTTCGTCGTAGTAATCGACGCCGCGGCGCCAGTTCATCCAGCCTCTCACACGCCCCAGCGCCGGCTCTCCGATAGCGGTGTCAAGCAGCGGGCGCCAGGTTCGTCCGGGGCGTCCGGGCCCTAGTGAGGCGGCGATGGCGGCCAGATATTCGTGGTACTGCTCCTGAGTCCATAAGCCGCTACGCGCGGCCAACATCGGCCCGAGATAATCCGTAAGCCCCTCGTAGCCCCACAGCAGATCAGTTTCCATTGGCGCTTCAAAATCCGGGGTCGTCAGATCGGCGGGGCGGCGAAATTTGCCGTTCCATGAGTGAACAAACTCATGCGCCAGCAGTCCGCCGAGAGACATTCCTGAACCGGGTAGGAGCAGGGCGCGCTCAGGCAGGCGGCTATCGTTGGACTCGTGATGTTCGAGGCCGAAGTGGGCCACGTGATCACTGAGTGTGAGCAGAAAATGATAGTCGCGATAATGGCGCGTGCCAAACAGTTTGCCCGATTCCGCAACCAGATTGGTCATCTGCTTCTGGTTTTCGGCGCTCATGTTCAGCGCGGCTTCGCTGTCTGCAACCATGTCGAGTTCATGATGAATTGGTTCGCCCGGAGGCGTGATGTCGATGGCGCGGTAGTATTCGCCCGTAATTACCGGCGAGTCCACCAGCATATCGAGAGAAATCGGCTTGAAGGAAACTTCGTTGCCGGATTGCTTTTCGACGGGAAGCGAGGAGCCGAATTTCCAGCCATCGGGCATGAGAATTTTGGCTTCATAACTGAGCTGCTGCGCGGGAGAGCCGGCCGGATAGAGGATCACTTCGTTCCATTCGAGGACCAGCAGTTTGTCAGTGGCTGAAACGCCGTCGGGTTCAATGTAATCGTATTTGGCTTCGAGACGGCTAACGCCGGCGGGGATTTCCAGATGGAAAGTGTACGCGTCCAGCAGATCGCGCTGCCAAGGAATGGTCTTGCCGTCCGCCTCAAATTTGAGGCCGGTGAGGCCTGCAATTGGCCCCGCGGGTGAGTGCTCGCCGGGAATCCATTTTGGATAGTAAAGCGTCAGCGGACCAGGCTTGACGGGAATGACTTCGTGAGCGCTCAGGAGCTTTTGCGGAGTGCGGGTTGCGTCTACTGTGACCGAGATCGTCGGGCTTGCCAGCGCGGCGGGCGCGGCTATGACCAGGGTGATGGCGAGAAACGCCAATGCGCGAAAACGGCACAGTTTCATGCAAATGCTCCTTTTGCGAAACAGAAAAAATCTACTTGTGCATCATACTATCAACGCCCTGGGAGGTGTTTCCCTCAATCAGGAAAATACTGGGATGCGGATGGATGATGAGGCGCACAAAGGAAAATGCTCGAGC
>JBAPYY010000678.1:0-12853 GCA_049284975.1 Occallatibacter sp. | reverse complement strand
GGCCAGGCCGATGAATATCAAAAGCACGGAGAGTTTGATCAAGACCGCCGTGCTGTTGAAATTCGCAGACTCGCGCACGCCCACGACCAGAATCACGGTAATGACCACGATGGCCATGAGCGCGAAGAGATCGATGTGCGCTCCCATGGTGTGACCGAAGAGAGTGAATGAGATGGCCGGCGTTGGGTTAAAAGGAAGCTTTGCGCCGAAGAATCCCACCAGGCTGGCGACAAAGCCGCTCCAGCCCACGGCGACGGTCGCCGCACCGAACCCGTATTCCAGCACCAGCGCCCATCCGATGATCCAAGCCACTATCTCGCCCATCGTCGCGTATCCATATGTATAAGCGCTGCCCGCAATCGGAATCATCGATGCGAATTCCGCGTAACACAAACCGGCAAAGATGCATCCGACCCCGGCGATGATGAATGAAATCACAATTGCCGGCCCGGCGAACTGGGCTGCCGCAGTGCCCGTCAGGACGAATATTCCCGCTCCGATAATCGCGCCAATGCCAAGCGTGATCAGATTTATCGGACCAAGTGCACGCCTCAGCGAATGTTCGTGTGTCTCGGCGGCCTCCGCCATAATCGTCTTGATGGGTTTCGTTGCTAACAGCTTGGTGGCCATGCAGTTCCTCTCCGGCTTCATTCTGCGTTCGCTTTTTTCTGGCGACGCTGTCCTGTTTTCGATCTATTCAAAACAGCCCCGGCACAAAAATAGGGCTTTCTCATCCGCTACTGTACAGACTAACCTTGCTTCGCCGAGGCGTGATTTACCGTGCGCCGCGACCAGAAAAAATACACGGGAATACCAAGCAAAACCAACACCAGACCCGGCCAAGTGTACTGAGGCTTGTACCGCAATAATACGATACATATCCAACCTGCCATCGCGATGTAGAGCGCCGGCAGCACCGGGTAGCCCAGCGCCTTGTAAGGGCGTGGTGCATCTGGTTTCTTAGCGCGAAGTACGAAAAGCCCCACGATGGTGAGAATGTAAAACACCAGCACCGCAAAAATGATGTAGTCCAGCAATTGGCTGTAAGACCCTGAGACGCACAGTACCGTGGTCCACGCAGCCTGCACCAGCAAGGCCGCCGCTGGAGTCTTGTAGCGCGGATGCAGCTTGCCCACCGACTTGAAAAACAGCCCGTCGCGGCTCATTGCGTAGTAGACGCGGGCTCCGGCAAGCGACATTCCGTTGGCGCAGCCAAAAGTTGAAATAAGAATCGCCGCGGCCATCAGCCAGGCACCGTATGAATGGAATATCTGCTCCAGCACCGCCGTTGCCACGCGATCCTGCGTTGCATGGTCAATGCCTCGCGCAAACACTGTCGCGCCATTCAGGTCGCCGTGCATGGGCAATACCAGCAGGTAGCTCAACGACACAAGAAAATAGATGGTGAGCACGAATCCTGTGCCCAGCACCAGCGACAACGGAATGTTCCGCTTGGGATTCTTCACCTCGCCGGCCGTGAAAGTGATGTTATTCCATGCGTCGGAAGAGAAGAGGGATCCAACTTGCACCACGGCCAGAATCACCACCACGTTGACCAACACCATTGGGCCGCCGACGCCCACTTGGACCAGGTGCATCGAGCTCCATCCGGAATTCTTCCAGAACTGGCTCCAGCCCGAGCCGAAATTTGCATTCCACGCCGCTGCATTGCGCCCCACCGTGAAGGCCAGCAGAATCAGCCCGCCCAGCGCCAGCGCCTTTGCCGTTGTGAATACATTCTGAATCAGCGCGCCCAGCTCCACGCCGCGGATGTTCACGATTGCCAGGAAGATCACGACAACAATCCCGGTCAGATTGGCCGTATTGACGCCGATCTCCATGTTGCCCAGAACCATCGGCCCCACCCGGAGCGCAGGCACATGAGCGATGTGCCAGAGCCAATTGTCACTTGAGACGACGGGGAAAAACACGCCGAGAAACTTGCCGAACGCTACCGCAACGGCGGCGATGGTCCCCGTCTGAATCACCAGGAAAAGCGTCCAGCCGTAAAGAAATCCCCACAGTGGCCCAAGCGATTCTCGCAGGTACACGTATTGGCCGCCGGCCTTGGGCATCATCGCAGCCAGTTCGCCGTAGCTAAGCGCGGCCGTCATGGTCAGAATCGCCGTCACTACCCATGCGCCCAGAAAAAGCGCCGGAGAGTTGGTGCCGCGCGCAATATCAGCGCCGACAATGTAAATGCCGGAGCCGATCATCGATCCGACCACCAGCGCGGTCGAAGAGAACAGGCCGAGGCTCTGCACCAGCCGGGGAGCGCTGGCTGAAGCTTCGGATTCAGGAATGGGATTGGGTTCGGAGGTCGTCACTGGCTAGATTCTTACCTGAATTGGGCGCCGCTGTCTCATATTTTCTTCAACCCGATGATTTTAGCCGGTCTGACTCATGGCGCGTTGCGATTCATCTCGTCGTGCGCCCCGGCGGCTCAACCCAGTTCAGCCATCCATTTGCGAAACTCGGCTGCCGGGTCCGGCTGTCGAAACAGTCCCCCGGCAACAGCAAGGACTGTGGCTCCAGCAGCTAACACAGCGGCAGCCCTAGGCGGCGTAATGCCACCGATAGCCACCAGCACGGGATCGGGTCCTGCTTGCTCGCGCAGATGCCGCACACCCTCGAGGCCGATGGGCGGCGCGGCAACGCTCTTCGTACGCGTCGGATAAACCACACCGATGGAAAAATAGTCTGCCGGAGTTTGCAGGATGCCGGGAACAAGTGCAGTTCCGCCGCCAAATGTTCCAACAATCTTGTCTGGACCCAGCAGCCGGCGTGCTTCGGCGGGCGTGGAATCGCCCGCATCCACGTGAACCCCATCAAAGCCAATTCTCTCAACTAAATCAGCTCGGTCATCGAGAATCAACTTCACCTGCCCCGCAGGCATCGCGCGACGCAGGGTCTCTGCATCCGCCAGCAATTCGGCATCCCCGCCGGTCTTGTTGCGGTACTCCAGCAGCGTAACGCCAGCCAAGTCCAGTTCGCTGCCAAGTTTATGCAGAAACTCCGCGCGTCCGGTGGACGGAATGAAAGAGCTATCAAGGATGGGATAAATTCGGGGCCATTGATTAGAAGAATTCATTTGTCGGATCATCATAGGCTTTCTTGAGAACGGCATAGATTTGTTGAAGGAAATTAGGCAATACTCCGCTCGTTTATGTTCATCCTTTTCGCGCCTCAGCCTCGGCCAGCCATCCCCGGCGCAATTTCTCCGCAGGGATGTTCGACAGGTAAGGCTTGATGTCCAGAATCGGAGTTCCGTCTAGCATATCCACACCACGAACGCGGAGTTGTCCGTTTTCGTAGCCAAGAAGTTCAACGATTGTGAGGCCGATCGGGTTGGGACGGCGCGGAGATCGAGTGGTAAACAGGCCGTGGGGACGATCGTCTGAAGGCGGTGTCACCATCAAATCGAAGCCCTTTGAACGGTCGAAGGCCCAAAGCACTATGAGATGCGAATAGCCTTCGATGTCGGTGAGGCCAAGTCGAAAAGAGGGCAGAATATCAAGCACGCCCTCCGCCTCGTGCTTGGTGCCGAGCCCCTTCGGAATTCCCTCTGTACTCTTGAATGGACTGCGAACAAATCCAATGGCCTGCGGAATAAACATAGTCGCCCGTGTCTCTCCATTCATCATAGACCCGGCAAGCACTGAAAACAGGGAACAGAAACCCCTTGTCCGCCGATTACCGGGCCTCGGCTAATGGTTTCCTGTTCCCTGCTTTCTGTTTGCTACATCTCGTCCGCCGACGGCCCATAGCTCCCGGGGATCGGCTTGTCGAGCATGCGCAGATAAACGCCCAACTGTGCGCGATGATGCACCAGGTGGTTCATCACCATGTCGCGAAAGACCTGCCCCCGCGGCTCATCGACCCACTTATGCCCTCCAAAGATGAACTGCCAATGCTGGTCCCACTTCTCCGGCGTCATCGCAACCAGCGCCTTGCGCACCCCGATCAGCTCGCGTTCAAATTTTTCCAGCAGTGCCTCCTTGCTCTCAGGCGCATACTGCTCCCACTTGTGGTCAGCCGGAAACTCCAGTTTGTCCAGGGTCAGCGTATGCAGCGCCCAATCCCCTGTCATATCGGTAATATGTCCGGCTAACTTGCCCAGAGTCATGGATTTGGGGTGGGGTTTGTAGTTAAAATCAACGTCCGCCGGGATCGCCTCCAGCATTTTGCGCGTCTTGGCGGTCTCGCGATCATATTCGGCAATCAGCTCGTTTTGAAAGTCCATCAAAGCAACCTCCCGAGTTGCGAAACCAGCTTACCTGAGTAGAGACGAAAAAGCGAAGAAAAAGCGATAAATTTTTCCGCCTTTACTACCAGCTTTCCCACCCCACCGAAGGCGCAAGCGCGCGAGGGCCGACGAAAATGCCTCTTGCCAGCCGTTGCCCGGATTGCTGCAGGCGGCCTACTTAGCCTTTTCAGCCAAAAAGTTTTCCATGAACTTGGTGTCAAAACGGCCTGCGCGGAAATCGGGATCGGCGAAGATCGCCTGATGCAGAGGGATGGAAGTCTCAATGCCCTGCACGATGAACTGGCTCAGCGCGCGCTCCATCTTCGCAATCGCCTCTGCTCGGTCGCGCCCATGCACAATCAGCTTGGCGATCAGCGAGTCATAGTAAGGCGGGACTTCGCTCTCAGCATATTGTGCCGTGTCCACGCGCACACCGTTGCCGCCGGGTACGTTGAAGGCCGTAATCCTGCCTGCCGACGGGGTAAACTTCACCGGATTCTCGGCATTGATGCGACACTCCATCGCGTGACCGCGAATTTCCAGCTTCGCCGGCAAAATCGAGTCCAGCCGCTCTCCGCTGGCGATCAGCAACTGCGCCTTGACCAGATCCACGCCGGTGATGGCTTCCGTGATGGGGTGTTCCACCTGTATGCGAGTGTTCATCTCGATGAAGTGAAGTTGCCGTTCGTCGTCCATCAGAAATTCCACTGTGCCAGCGTTTTGGTAACCGATCTCCTTGAGGCAACGGCAGAGCGTGCGGCCAATCTCCTCGCGCATCTTCGGCGTCACCTGCAAGCTGGGTGCTTCTTCGATGAGTTTTTGATGCCGCCGCTGAATGGAGCACTCGCGTTCAAAAAGCGTGGCCACGTTGCCGTGCTCGTCGGCCAGCACCTGGAACTCGATATGACGCGGGTTCTCGACGAACTTCTCCATGTACAGCTCGCCGTTCCCAAATGCATTGGCTGCCTCAGTCGAAGCCGCATGGAAGAGATTGGGCAATTCACCCGCGGAGCGCACGATTCTCATGCCGCGCCCGCCGCCGCCTGCCTTGGCCTTGAGGATGACTGGATAGCCCACCTTAGCGGCCCAGCCCTGCGCCTCCTCGGTCGTAGTCACCACGCCGTCAGAGCCCGGCAGAATCGGCACCCCGGCCCGCTTCATCGCCTGGCGCGCCTTGTCTTTTTCGCCCATCAGCCGTGTTACTTCGGGCGGTGGGCCAATGAATTTAATATTCGAGGCGCGGCAGACTTCCGCGAAGTTCGCGTTCTCGCTCAGCAGTCCATAGCCGGGATGAATCGCGTCTACGTCGGCAATCTCTGCCGCGGAGATGACCGCCGGCACGTTCAGATAGCTATCGGCTGCGCGCGGAGGACCGATGCAGATGGCCTCGTCGGCAAACCGCACGTGCAGCGAATGACGGTCGGCCTCGCTGTAAACGGCGACCGTGCGTATGCCGAGTTCCCGGCACGCGTTCAATACGCGCAGCGCTATTTCACCGCGATTGGCTACCAGTACTTTACGAAGCATTCATGACCCTTTGGAGCGGAGTTAGCCTTGTTAGCGAAGTTAGCGGGGTTAGCAAAATCGAAGGCGTTCACCAGGAGCTAGCTCCGCTAACACCGCTAGCCGCGCTAACGCCGCTAATTTCTTATCCCAGCCGGATGGAAAACAGAGGCTGCCCAAACTCGATGGGCTGGCCGTTGGCAACCAGGCATTTGACGATCTCGCCCTCGGCATCGGACTCGATCTCGTTCATCAGCTTCATTGCCTCGACGATCCCGATGACCTGCCCCTTGGTCACGTGATCGCCAGGCGCTACGAACTGCGCGGCGCCGGGCGAGGGCGAGCCGTAAAACGTGCCAACAATAGGCGACTTGAGCAGATGCAACCCGGTCTCAGGCGCTGTAGCCTCAGGCGCCGCACTTGCCGGATGACCTGCTGCGCCCACAGTCTGCGCCACCGCATGCGGGGCCGAGCCAATCAGCCGCGCCAGTTCTGTCAATCCAGGCGATGAAGCCTCTGTCTGATTGAATTTGAGCCGAATCTTCAGGTCGCCCCGGTCCAGATCGAACTCGGCAATCTGATGTTCCTTCAGAAACTCAATCAGTTGTTTCAAATCTGCGATGTCTTGTGGTTTCATTCGTTCCTTGACTCTCCCCCGTGCAGGCGGGATGGCTGGTTCATCATTCCGGCTCGACGCTACTGGTCAATCTGTAGCGGCACGTCAGAGTTCGATAAGGGCTTTGGGCGCCGGGGTGAGCACCTGGCCTCCGGTTCGCGTTACAGCCACCATGTCCTCAATGCGGATGCCGAATTGACCCGCCAGATAAACTCCCGGCTCAATGGTAATCACCATACCGGGGAGCAGTCTGGTTGTCTGTCCGGCGCCGATGCGTGGCGGCTCGTGAATCTCCAGGCCAAGACCGTGGCCGGTGGAGTGGGAAAATGCCTCTGCCAATCCTGCTTTGCGCAACACGCCGCGGGCTGCCTCGTCCACATCCGCGCAGCTTATGCCCCCAGCAACCGCTGCAACTCCAGCCTCCTGGGCTTCCAATACCGTCTCATAAGCTCTTCGCTCGTCGGCCTTCGGCCTGCCCAGATGGACAGTGCGGGTCATATCCGAGCAATACCCATTGAGAATAACACCGAAATCGAGGACCACAAAGCCGTTACGCGGCAGCGTAGCGGTGGTTGCGTGGCCGTGCGGCAGGGCTGAACGGCCACCGGCGGCGACAATGGTCTCAAACGACATTCCCTCAGCGCCCAGCAGACGGGCCTGGTGCTCCAGTTCCGCAGCCACTTCAAATTCCTTGAGGCCGGGCCGGATGAAGCCAAGAATATGCTCGAAGAGCTTGCAGCCCGCGAGCGCCGCTTCCTTCATTAGCGCCAGTTCGTCTTCGTCCTTCACCTGGCGCAAAGGTTCAACCAGGGGCGAGGCCAGCGCGGAGAGAAAACTGCGGCGAAGCCGAGCAGGCAATGCGGCCCGATAGCGATCCAGATTGGCGACTGTGGTTTGAGCCGAATCGAACCCTGCAAACTCGACGCCCGGCTGCGCGGCCAGCCACTGAACAGCAGCGACAGTCGGAGAACTGGCGACGATTTCGATTTGAGCGACGGATACTTCTTGAGGCGCCTGCGTCTTGTAGCGCCCATCGGTAAACAGGCGCGCACTCCGGCGAGTAACGGCCAGTGCGGCGCTCGAGCCGGTGAATCCGGAAAGATAGCGGAGATCGGGAAGATAGGTGACCAGCAGGCCATGCAGCCCAGCTTTGGTCAAACGGCGGCGAAGAAGCCCAATGCGGCGAGAGTGGTCCACGCGGTAAGAATAACAGGGGCCAGCGACACTGATCCCCGCTTTTAGAACGCGGGCCTAACCGGCTTCTTCTCGCGCGGGTCCGCTTCGGCGTCGGCGGCATGAAGATCGCTCTGCCGGTCCATCCACTCGTCCATGCGGGAGCGCTTGAAGCGCCAGCGGTTGCCCAGTTTGAAGGCGGGCACGAATCCTTCAGAGGCGTATTTGTAAAGCGTGTCGGAGGAGATACCGAGATACTCCGAGGCCTGGCGAATGTCCATGACCTCGCGCACCTCAGAAACCAGCAGATTGGAGCGAACGGCTGCACTGCGCATGATTATCACCCAGAGGCAGAGCTTTCCTGCACGACATTCCGGCATGGCTGCCGGTAATCTTGTATATAACGCGGTTTCAACCGGCATTTCAAGGGTTTTCCGGGAGTTACAGGAAATTAACCGTATTATTCTGTTCATCGAGGCATGTGGCAACTTCAGCCTGTCAGCCTGAGACCCAGTATCGTGGGCCGTCAGCAGCCCCACCCACCACCCCTTGGGTTGTTGCAGCAGATGGTGCATCAATCGGAACCGCGCACGTAGGAAGCCATCTGAGCGCCCGGCCATGACCAGTCAGGTGACGCCGGCCATGACCCCCGAATTGATCGTAGGCCAGGTCGCGCGCCCAACTGTCGCTCGCACCTCTGTGTTTTACTGAAACAGGGAGTTAGATGAAGAGCCTGACCACGCCGCTAATGCACTCCATGGGAGGCCTCGCGTTTGCTGCTCTTCTTTGCGCAACCCCAACGGCAAGCGCGACAGCCTGTCCTGTCCGACCGGAACTTGAAACACAGCTTCAATCTCATCCCACCGTCGGCGGTTATCTCCGCCTTGCCCATTGGTTCGATGAAAACCACCAGGCGGATTGCGCGACTCAGGCTTTCAAGTCCGCGCTCAAACTCGATCCCGGCTCCAAAGCGGCACTCGACGGACTCGCCAAAGAGCTGATCGCTAGCGGGGATTACCAGGCGGTCATCCGCTTGCTGCGCGCCGCTCCGCTCGACCAGAATCTGACGCTCGATCTGGCCCTGGCATACCGAAAGGCGCAGAGCTTTGATGAGTCTGCGCGCGTGCTCAGCCAAGGGCTGAAGACCTGGCCGAACTCCGACAACCTGACAGCGGCCTTAGTCTCTCTCCACGTTCATCAATATCACTTTGCGGAAGCACAAACGCTCGCCAAAAGCTTCGCCCTCCACAAGCCCGCCGATCTCGAGGCGCAGCGCATCTATCTGCGCACGCTTGTCATCACCGGCGAGCTTGATGTCGCTGCGCCACTGGGCCGCAAGTTGCTTGCCCTGGCCCCGAGAGATGCCGACTTGCTCAATCTGAATGGTTTCATCGAGCGCAAGTCCGGTGACTATCCGGCGGCGCGCAAGCACCTTGAAGAATCGGTAGCTCTAAATCCCAATGACTTTAACTCTCGCGTCAATCTCGGCCTGGTTCTGGCGCAGCTCAAGGACGCCGTCGGAGCTAAAGAGCAACTCGAAAAGGCTATCGCGCTGGGCGCTACCGAACCACAAATCCACTTCGAGCTCTCCAAAGTGTTGCGCGCACAGGGTGAGACCGAAGAAGCTGACCAGCAACTCAAACTTTTCCAGCAGGGGTTGAAAGCGGAAGCAGATCAGTCCCAGGCCGTCCTGAAGGCGACGCAGGCAGCGGACGCTCAGAAAAACGGCGACAAACAGAAGGCCGCTGATCTCTACCGCGAGGCCTGCACTGCAGAGCCAAACGATGCCGGACTAGCCTACCGCTTGTCTGTCGCCTTGGGCGATCTGGGCGATCTTCCAGGCCAGCGCACCGCGCTCGAGCAAACGATCAGAAACGATCCCAACTTTGTTCTCGCCCACTACGATCTTGGCTACATGGACTTCCGCGGCGGCAACAATGCAGGCGCCGAAGAACAATTCCGGCTGGTGGTCAAAGGCGCTCCCGACAATGCTCGCGCATGGGTAGCGCTCGCCGCGGTCCTGGCCACGGAGTCCCAACTTCCCGATGCGCGCCAGGCCGTGGACCACGCTCTCAAGCTGGATCCGAAAAACGCCGCAGCCCTTGACCTGAACAAGAAACTGGCAACTGCGCGGCAGCGGCAGCCAAATTAGCCGGGAGAATGCGCACAGCCATGAAGATCAATAAGATTGCCCCTTGGACGCGCCGCCGGCTGTTGAGGACCATCCCCGCCGTTCTCACTCCAGCGCTGCTTCCCGGCAGTCTTCGCGCTGCACTGTCGACAGGTAAACCCCTGCCACCGTTTTCTCACTTTGTCGATGTGGCCCATGCCGCCGGCCTCATTGCCCCGATGATCTACGGTGAACCGGACAGTTTCACTTACATCATCGAATCCATGGCAACCGGCTGCGCGTTTTTCGATTATGACAATGACGGCTGGATGGACATTTTCATTCCCGGCGGCCGTCGACTGGAAAACACTCCGCCCGAGGCCGGCAACCACCTCTACAAAAACAACCGAGACGGCACCTTCACCGACGTAACCGCCAAAGCCGGTCTGTTGGGCAGTGGATGGGCGCAGGGCGTCTGCGTCGGGGACTACAACAACGACGGATTTGAGGATCTCTTCCTCACTTATTACGGGCAGAATATCCTTTATCGCAACAACGGCGACGGCACGTTTACCGATGTAACCTCCAAAACCGGACTACTTTTCCCCACCACGCGCTATAGCACCGGCTGCACCTTTGTGGACTACAACCGCGACGGCCTGCTCGATCTATTCGTCTCCAATTATCTGGAAATCGATCTGACCACGGCCCCCAGGCCCTCTATGGCCGTGCCCAACTGCAATTACGAGGGCGTGCCGGTGATGTGCGGTCCACTGGGATTGCCCAAGGCGCACCATTACCTTTATCGCAACAACGGCGACGGCACATTCACCGATGTTTCCAAGGAGTCCGGCGTTGCTGAATTGCGGGGATCATATGGATTGACCGCTCTCAGCTTTGACGCCGACGAAGACGGCTGGCCGGATATCTTCCTCGCCTGCGATTCGACTCCGTCTTTCTTGTTGATGAACAACCACGATGGCACTTTCCGTGAGGAAGCTCTCTTCCGCGGCCTGGCTCTCAGCGGCGAAGGACGCGAAATGGGCGGCATGGGCGCTTGCACTGGCGACTACAACCTGGATGGCCATACCGACTTGGTCAAGACCCACTATTACAACCAAGCCACGGGACTTTACCGGAACGACGGCAAAGGTAACTTTGAAGATGTGACCATTGAGGCGGCACTCAACAAGGAGACCCGTTTTGTCTGTTTCGGCGCAGGGCTGGTGGATTTTGACAATGACGGCTACCCCGACCTGCTGCTCACCTCCGGCAGCGTTTACCCAGAAGTTGCCAAAGTGTCACCGCGTTTTCCCGCGCGCAGCCCACTCCTGTTGTTCCGCAATCGCGGCGACGGCACGTTTATCGAGATGGGTCCGGAAGCTGGAAAGGGCATTACCACGCCTCACATGGGACGCGGCGCCGCCTTTGGCGACTTCGACAACGACGGCGATATGGATGTGCTCATCATGAATGTGAATGAGCCGCCCACGCTCCTGCGCAACGACGCGCCGCCCGGCAACCATTGGATCAAGATTCGCTTGGAAGGAACAAAAAGCAATCGCAGCGCCATCGGTGCCCGCGTTCTGGCGCGCTACGGCGGCAAGGTGCAGGTGCAGGAGGTAATGAGCGGAACCAGCTATATCTCTTCGAACGATCCGCGCCTTCACTTCGGGCTCGGCTCGGCAACCACTGCGGATATTGAAATTCATTGGCCGCTGGGCCTGGTTGAAAAGTATCCCGGCCTCGCAGCGGGCCAGTTGGTCACCATCCGCGAAGGCCAGGGCATTGTGAAGGGCCGCCCATTCCGCTAGACGCTGCTGCATAAACTGGTTTTGAAAGGGCACGACTTCAGTCGTGCCGCCCTTGGGCAAGTAAATTCGCGGGCTTTAGCCCCTGAGGGAACGTCTCGCAAAGCACCAACCCGGTTATGAAACAGTCTCTAATTCTGCTCGTCACTCCGGTGCATAGTGGGTCGGTCGTCGCCGCTAGCCGGGTCGCCCGGCTTCTCACCTGTCTTGTGCAGTGACGGCTTATTGCCGATCCTAGCATCGATCAGCCGTCGCTTGCTCTCCAGGCGCCCCAGCCTCGCCTTCACATCGTCAAACTCCGATGTGTTCACCGTGTACTCATCTCTGGGCGGCAGAATGTGCGCAATCTCTTCCTGCGTGCGCAGAATGCGGTCGGGGGTCTGCGGATGGTCCGAGAAGGCCTTGGCGACCGCTCCGGGCTTGCGTTTTTCCAGAGCCTGAATCTTTTCGAAGAATGAAATGAAAGCCTGCGGATCATAGCCGGCGCGATACATGTATTGCACGCCCAGGTAATCGGCCTGCGCCTCGAACTCGCGCGAAAACTTCATGAACGCAACCGGCACGCTCAGGGCGGCGGCCTCATACACTCCGTAACCCGTCCAGCCTCCAATCAGTATCAGTGGAACCGCGCCGAACTGCGCGTAGCTCATACGCGTCATTTGCCGCACTGCGTGATGGGCGCACACGTGCGCTGTCTCATGGGCCATCACAGCGGCCAGTTCCGCTTCTTCGTCGGCGTTCAATATCAAGCCGGAGTTGACGAAAAAGAATCCGCCCGGAAGGGCAAATGCGTTTATCTCGTCGGAATCGATCACCTTGATGGTGAATGGCACCTTGCAATCGGAGTTCCTCACGATGTTCTGGCCGATGCGATTCACGTATTCGGTCACTACCGGATCGGTGATGAACCGGGTACTCTTCTCGATCTCCATGGCATACATCCTGCCCATCTTGATCTCGGTTTCGTTTGAGTACCAATTGCTCATCCCGCGACCACCGATATCGCGATCGCCTACGGCGTTCACATCGTCGATGGAGCCCGTCTTCACGCCGGTCCACCGGCTGCCCGGTACGATCACCTTGTCTGCATCAACACTGACAGCCGGCGCCTCGTCGCTGGCAGCTGAGATTCCACTCGGGGCCTTATCAGAGGCAGTGGATTTCGTCGCAGAAGGGTTGTCGGGGGCGTGAATGTCGCCTCCCATAGGCGTCGTCCCTGGAGCCGGTTGCCCTGCGGGCGCATCCGATGGAACGCCGCGAGACTGAGGAGAATTCGCTGGAGGCTCGCTCGACGGTGCCGTGTTCGATGGCGCGGACTGCGCCCAGGCAGTTGCGGCCAGTGCAAGCGCCAATCCCGCCAGCGTCGCCTTTCCCGAAGCTCTCCGAACCATCCT
>JBAPYY010000677.1:0-19011 GCA_049284975.1 Occallatibacter sp. | reverse complement strand
TTCTCCTGGAGGGAGAAGCGATAATAGCCCAGGACAAGCGCAGCGCAGTCCTGGGTCAGTGTCCAATAAAAGTTCTCGTCCCGCAGGGACGATGTGCACTTTCCTCAAAAAAGTTCTTAATGAAATCCATTCTTTAGAGCCTGTGCGAGGAGTAGTTTCGTTTTAGGGTACGACTTTAGCCGTGCCGGAAAGGTAACAAAACAATGGCGGGCTTTAGCCCCAGAGGGATGTTCCTCCCTAATTTTGCCCGTTAGTCAGAGCTTTTCCGTAGCCTCTTCAGCCTCACAGCAGCATTCCCGGCCGATTTCACCCGAAATCCCAAGTCTCTCCGCAGCCTGTAAAGTAGAGCCGGGGGGATTTCTCTTGACCAGCACGCGCACATCCCGCAAGCCATCCATCCGTCGCGCCAGCCATCGCACAACCCCATCCCGATCCCGCCGCCTCGGCTGGCGCAGCCGTCTGGTCCTCGCCTCTATCTCATTGATTCTCTGTCTTCTCGGCTGCGGGGTCGCTGCCCGCATACTGGCGCCAGCCTCCAACACGTCGCTCACACGCTTTGACGCCATCATCGTGCTGGGCACGCCTGCCGATAGCGATGGCAACCCCACACCCACTCAACTGGATCGAGTGACCGAAGGGGTGCGCGAATACGAACGCGGCATTGCTCCCCGGCTCATTATGACCGGAGGTGCGGCGCACAACAGTTTTGTCGAAGCGCGCGTCATGGCGCGAACTGCCCACGCCCAGGGCATTCCTGAATCAGCCATCTTTGTCGAGCCGCAAGCCAGGGACACAATCCAGAACGCCTGCTTCTCCGCGCGGATCATGAGAAACCACGGTTGGCACTCGGCTGAGGTGGTTTCCAGCCCCAGCCATCTCCCGCGCGCCGGTTATATCTTCAACGAGTTGCCGATCCAATGGCGCACCCACGCTGCACCTTCCCTCGAACCAGAGTCGTCCGCTTACCCTTGGGCCTCCGCCTGCGCTGAAACCGTCCTCACCGTCCGCTACCTGCTCTGGGCGCGCTGGAGAGAGACTTGCATTCCTTAATTGCAGCCCGCCCCTCGTTGTCCCCACCCGGTATCGTCCTGTAAGCTGAAATACGATGCCTTTCTCAGTAAGATTTTCCGCCGCTCTTGCCGTCGCAGCCGTCTTGGCTTTGTCCTTCGCACCCCGCGCACAGGCGCAAAGCACCGCCTCGCCGACCGCCGGCAATGGCACATACATCGCCAGCGATCCGCTGGCTGGCGTGCGCTACGACAACCGCTACGATGTCTCGCTCGGCATGGCCTATGACCACATGAAGGCCGGCGCAAACGTCCTCCAGGGATCCAACCTTGGCGGACTCGATCTCTCCGCCTCTTATTGGCTCTTCAAGCACTGGGCCGTCGAAGGCTCGGGCCGTTACTACCTCGGCACCAGCGGTGTCGGCAATGCCGGCGTCACGATCCACGGGCCATTCGTCAGCGAGCAGTTCTTTGTTGCTGGCCCTGAGTGGCTGGGTCCGCACAACAAGCACGGCGCGCTCAGCGCTCACGCCCTCTTCGGTGGCGCCCACTTTGATTCGCATATCTATCCGGACACACCTCAACAGGTCAACTTCTACAACAATCAGATTGCCCCCGCTGCCATTATCGGCGGTCACATGGATTTGAACCGCTCAGCTCATTGGGTCTTCCGCATCACGCCCGACGCGGTGATCACCCGCTACAGCACCAACTACGCGCCGCTGGTTACTCAAACCGATGTCAACTTCGCCATCTCCATCGGCATCGAGTACAAATTCAAAAAGAAGCGGTAAAGCACTACGCAGTGTCTGACGAATCCAAAATTTACGGGCTTTGTGTAAGGGCACGACTTCACAGCTTGTGGAAAAACTCATTGCTTTGAAAGGGAACGACTTTAGTCGTGCCGAAAATGCAACCAGACAATGATGGGCTTTAGCCCCTGAGGGACGAACTCTCTGGCTCCCGGGCAAATCCTCAAAAAGTACCTGAATCCCCGGCGTATCGCAGCCTCATGCAACCGCCGTCCCCAAACGCATCACTTCCCAAAATGAGGCAGCCTTCTTCAAAACGCGACGGCGCCATTGTCTTTGAGACCGGCCCTTGAGGTAAAGTGGAAATGGCTCCCAAAGTCGTCCGTTCGTGGTATCCCTCCCGTCAATCCTTATGGACAAACTACCCCCGGGCGATATGCTGTACTGGTTAGTCCCGATCGATAACTCCTCGGCCGCGGATGGCAATGAAGGCAGGGTCCTATGGACATGAGAGACACGCTTGGAGTATTGCTTGCGGGCGGCGCTGGAGAACGCCTCTTTCCCCTCACCCGCGATCGCGCCAAACCCGCTGTGCCCTTCGGCGGTCACTACCGCATCATCGACATCACCCTCTCAAACTGCATCAACTCCGGCCTGCGCAAGGTCTTCATCCTGACGCAATACAAAGCTCTCTCCCTCAACCGGCACATCCGCGAGGGATGGACCGGCATTGTCGCCCAGGAGTTGGGTGAGTTTTTCGAGCTGATGCCTCCCATGCAGCGCACCGGTTCCAACTGGTATATGGGCACCGCTGATGCCGTCTATCAGAACATCTACTCCATCGGCAGCGAACAGCCCAAGTACGTCATCATCCTCAGCGGCGACCACATCTACAAGATGGACTACAGCCGCATGTTGGAGTACCACAAGGAAACCAGGGCCGAGGTAACGCTGGCCACGCTGCCCATTCCGCCCAGCGAAGTCAAGCAATTTGGCGTAGTCGAAGTCGGCCAGAACGCTGAGATCAAGGGCTTCCAGGAAAAGCCCGCATCCACCAGCTTCCGCTCGCCGTTCAACCCCAACGCCGTGGACGCTTCCATGGGCATCTACATTTTCAACACTGAGGTATTGCTGAAGGCGCTCATCGCCGACGCCGAAGACCCCGACTCAAAACACGACTTCGGCCACAACATTCTGCCCAATATGCTCGGCAAGAAGAAGATGATGGCCTATAGCTTTGTGGATGAGAATAAGCAGCAGGCACTTTACTGGCGCGACGTCGGCACGCTCGACGCTTATTACGACGCCAATATGGACCTCTGCGCGGTTTCGCCCGTCTTCAACCTATACGACAAGAACTGGCCCATGCGCACCCGTGTCCGTCAGTATCCGCCCGCCAAATTTGTCTTCGGCGAACCGGGCCGCTCCGGCATGGCGGTCAACTCCGTCATTACCGCAGGCGTCATCATCTCCGGCGCCACGGTCTCCAACTCCGTGGTCTCACAGGATGTCCGTGTCAACTCTTACTCCACTGTGGACGCGAGCATTGTCTTTTCCCATGTCAACATCGGCCGCCACTGCCGCATCCGCCGCGCCATCATCGACCGCCATGTCCACATTCCCGAGGGCACCGTCATCGGCTACGATCCGGTCGAAGACAAGCGGCGATACTTTGTCACTCCCTCCGGCCTGACCATCGTCACTCGCGACGCCTCGCTCTTCGAGAACCCCGTAGACCCCGACTTCCAGCTACGCTACTAGGGAAGTCTACGTGCACCGAAGTTACTGAAGGGTATGGGCCTTAGAGTTTGACCGCAAATTGGAAGCGCTGACCTCCTGGTCAGCTGTCCTGTGGGTCTCCAGACCCACGGGAGGCGTCTGGCAGCCTGGACGCTCCAAGTATAGTCGGCCGGGAAATCTGCGCTATACTCCTTTCTCAATTTGCGGATAAGCCCTAAGCCCGTACATCCGCGCAACAAATTAAAGCGGGCCTTACAGGCTGCGGAAAAACTCGAAGAACGTGTTTCAAAAAGCCGCCTTGTGTCAGGGCACGTCTTTAGTTTTTGAGCCTGCCCTGAGCGAAGCTGAAGGGTGCCGCTGCGCAACCAGTCGGCTCGCGGGCTTCACTCGCTGCGGAAAAACCCATAGAACGTGTTTCAAAAAGCCGCCTTGTGTCAGGGCACGACTTTAGTCGTGCCTCAAAGGGCGCTAAAGCAAAGGGCTTTAGCCCCTGAAGAGCTGCCGCAAGTTACCTTGAGGGTCCGGCGCAAATCCAGGACTCCGAAGGGAGACCGAGGTCCCCAGCGACGGGTCCTTGCCGCCGGGGTGGAAGGCGGGGGTTTCAACCCCCGCATGAAGCCAGCAAAATTAGCGCTGGCCTTAGCCTCGTAGAGATCTTCACGCCAAAGCGCCGCCGCGCACACGAGCTACGGATTCGCTATGGCATAGAACTTCGCAGTCTTTGAAGCGTCCGAATAGAGCAATCCCGCCAAATAGATCTTGGTCCCGTCGTCCGAGACCAGAATGCCCGACGCGAGAAATCCAGGCGGCAACGCCGGGCTCGGCGTAATCGGGGTCACCGCATGCGTTGTCGCGCTGATCGATTCCAGCGTTGTCACCCCATTTATCGTGTCCGCCAATGCCACAATGAACGCCCCGTGCGTTGCGTCTGGAGCAATCATGTACGGATACGGATTCCCACTAAACGTCACAGCTCCGTTCGTCGTCCCTGCCCATGCGAGCACGTTTGAAGAATTGATGGTCAGAAAATCAAGCACGCTATCGTAAGACGAGAGCACCCCGACCGTTCCCGCCGCGCTTCCTGATCCAATAATGCGCAGCGGCCATCCGCCAATCGCGGATCCTTGGGTGGTGTCATTCGTCTCAACCGTCCCAAGCGGCGTGATGTTGGTCAGGCCTGCTGTGAGCGTGCTCTCCAGCGCTGGCGTTTTATTGAAGAGGCGCACCGTCGTGTCTGCGGAAAAAACGACAATCGCGTCTGCGCTGTTCACCGTCGCAGCGTCTAGCGCGTAAGGACCGGCGCCCGAAGGGAGAGAAGTGCCAACCGTCAAACCCGTGGTATTTGAGAGGGTAAACTGCTCCACGTCTCCCGGATTTGGCGCGTTAATATTCGGCTCGGTCACGTAGCCGAAGCCATTCCATGCCGCAATGCTGTCTAGCGCATCGGTTGGCAAACCCTTGCTTCCCGGCTGGATAGCGCCCGTCGTCGCGGTGCCGACATCTGAGTTAACGGCTTGGAAGTTCACGTCCACAAGCACTGTTCCGGTTCCGGAGCTTCCGCCATCAACTGCGATAGCGTAATTCTCGTTTGTGATTACTGCCGGCAATGTGCCATTCAGAGTAACAGTTCCGTCATTCGCCTCGGCTGAGAGCGAAAACTCCTGAATAGCGATGCCATAGCCTGGGTTAAAGTACGCCATCGTGCTCGGGCTAGTCGTGTTCTCCACCAATTGCCGCTGATCGCTGGTTATCGGTAACCATGCCGGATTGCATATTGCGTTCGATGTCGTCGAGCAGGTGAACTGCACAAAGGACGGAATCTCCTCGATGCCGATATGGACAGTGAAATAGCCAGCGGTGACATCCGCCGCAGCGATGGTGTAAGGCGTTGTCGTCCCCAACTCGGTTGTATCGATAACATCGCCAGCATCGCTTGCTTGGAGCCCCGTCGCATCGATTACTACCGCAAAAGTATTTCCCTGAATTGCTTCCGCCTGTGACACAACAGGATACTTCGGCGTGAGCGTGATAGAGCGCGCTGCCGTTATCGCGATGCCCGTCGGCCCGGATTTGGTTCCATCTTCCGTCGATGTCGCGGTGATGGTGTCCGAGCCGGATGCTGGAACCGTTAGCGGCGCAGTATAAACACCGGCGGTTGTGATCGCTCCGTAAAGCGCCGTCCACGTCACACCGGTGCTAAAGCTCCCGGTTCCCAAAACTGTGGCCATGCATTGGCTCGTTGTGGCCGTCTGGTGAGCCTGTAGGGTGGCTGGCAAGCATGAGGCAGTCACTGACGTAATGGTTGGGGGTGGCGTTATGGTGACGCTCGCCGGGCCGGACTTGGTTGGATCTTCCGTCGAAGTCGCGGTAATCGTCACCGGATTCGTCCCCGGAAGGGTCGTGGGCGCTGTATAAACACCTCCGCTCGTGATCGAACCCGCGCTCGCCGTCCAGGACACAGTGGAACTATAACTCCCGGTTCCCACAACCGTGGCCATGCATTGGCTGGTCTGGGTTGTATTAGCCTCAATACTGGTGGGGTTACACGACGCGCTGACTGAGGTAATTGTCGCCGGTGGGGGCTGTGTGCTGCCACCTCCACCTCCGCAACCAGTTGCACACAACATACTAAGCAAAAACAGGGAAGAAATTGTCTTGCGGTTCATGCTACCCCCTTCTTTCTAAACGGACTAGGGATCTCCGAAAGGAGCTTTTTGGACTTTCATCGTAGCACGATTTCTGGGCTTCGGTAACATGTTTTGCGAAGTTATTAGCTGAATTCTCTTTTCCCGGCAAGCCTCGCATCCGCTGCGCATCCATGACCAGCCTCAACCCGCTGCCCATCCCAATTCCGGCTTACCATCATGGCTCCCAATAAACGCCCTGCGCGCCGCCCTCCAGCTACACTTTGAATATGTCCGCTCTCGGCCTCACCCCTCAAATGACCTCCCTGCTCGCTCGCATTCGCGAGTTGGCCCCCACCGCGCCATCTCTCCATGCCCTTGAGAAAGGCGTTGTCGAGGCCATCGCGGATCAGCTCCCCTACTGCAACTGGACCGGCTTCTACATGCTTGATCCCTGCGATCCGGAAACCCTGGTCCTTGGCCACTTTGCCGGTGAGCCAACTCCCCACGTGCGTATTCCCGTCGCTGAGGGAATCTGCGGTGCTGCGGTTGCCTTGGGCCAGACTGTTGTCGTGGACGACGTGAACGCCGACCCGCGCTATCTTTCCTGCTCCATCAAAACCAAATCAGAGATCGTGGTCCCCATTTACGCGCATGGCAAAATCGTTGGCGAAATCGACATTGACAGCCACACCCCGGCCGCCTTCACCGCCATCGACCGCATGTTCCTTGAAGAAACGGCTCGCATCGTCGGCGGATGGCTCGAAAAGCATTCCCAAAAATCGCCCGCCACTACGGCAATCCGTCCGATTTAGACGAAATTTCTTCCCGGCGTGCCCACAGCCCATGGAACTTATCTTGAAAATCCTTCGTAATAAGGCAATATGCAATGCGTGGGTACATTAAGCTGGAGCGTGATGGGGCTGACGGGGTTGTGCAAACAACCAAGCGGCAACAGCCTGTCGCCCGGGAAGGCGGCCAAAACGCAGCGGCGCGATATGGACACAGGCGCTCCGAGTCCGCAACTGATTCCGGGCGGTAATGCCATTGCGAAAGGCCGCGTTCAGGCGGGTCCTGACTTCGCGCCCGCGACCCTTCTGAAGAACGGAGAGGCGGCTTCTCTGGAGATCGATTGGTCCCAAATCGTCCGCCGCTGTCTCGATGGCGATTCCAGCGCGTGGGCTGAGTTGGTCCGGGCACAGCACCGGCGTGTCTACGGACTCTGCTACCGCTTCACCGGCAACCCCACCGACGCCGAGGACCTCACGCAAGACGTCTTCTTGAAGATTTATTCCAATCTTTCCAGCTTCGACACGGGGCGCGGCAGCCTGCACGTATGGATCGCGGCCATGACCCGCAACCTGCTCGTCGACAACTTCCGGCGGACAAAGAACCTGCGCGCGACTTCTTCTCTGGATGATGGCTGGGAGTCTGCGGACGAACTAAAGCCGATTGATCGGCTTACGGCCCACGGCGTATCGCCCCACGAGTCGGCAGCCAAAAAGGAACTGGCAAAGATGGTGCAGGAAGCCCTCGCGCGCGTCTCCGTCGAGCTGCGCGAGGCCGTTATCCTGCGTGATTTACAAGACTTGGACTACAAAGAGATCGCTTGTGTACTCGATATTCCTGAAGGAACCGTCAAGTCACGTATCAGCAGGGGCCGCGCGGAACTTGCGAGGCTTCTGGAACGTAATAGACGGGAGGTGATGTGATGGCAGAGCGCACTTTCATTCCGAGTTCTCCGGCCTGCGGGCAATGGGAGACACTTTTGGCGGACGCGCTTGACGGGCTGCTGAAGCCCGAGGACGAGGTAACGTTTAATGCTCACAAAGCCGTCTGCCCGGCTTGCTCCGCACTTTACGAGGAGGCGCGCAAGGGCCGCGAATGGCTCGAGTTTCTCTCGCCCGAACCGGAGGTTCCGGCCGGGCTTCTGGCAAGGATTCTTGCTGTGACCGGTCCGGGGCAGACATTGGGTGATGGCCTGGCAACCGCCGGCGGCAACGTTTTGCCGTTTCACCCCGCCGCCATTTCCGCACCGGCCTGGCGCCGTCCAGGCATCGTGGCTCACTTGCGTCGCTTTGCCGAGCCCCGTTTGATGCTGACCGCCGCCATGGCCTTCTTCTCCATCGCCATGACGCTCGGCCTCACCGGCGTACGTTTTAGCGCCCTGCGGCTCTCCGACCTGCGCCCCGGTTCATTCCCTAGCCAGGCCCGTTCCTTCCTCGAGCGCAGATTCACGATGGCTTCAACCCCCATCATTCGCTACTACGACCACTCGCGGCTGGTCTACGAGGTGCAATCGAGAATGCGCGAGCTGCGCCGGACCACCCAGGGTCAAGGCGAAGGCCAAAGCGGAGACCTCTTGCAGAAACCGCAGAATTCGCCATCAGGCGAATCCAAGCAGGCCCCTGCGCACAAAGATGGGGGCACCTGGGCGGATCCATCACAGCAGCCCGTCAGTCCGGCTGCTGAACCAACTCTCAACGATTCTGACTTTTTAGAAGGTTCCCTGGCATTTCTGCACCGGTCCGCGCATTCTCGCGGCTCCGCAAGCGAAGTTTGGGAAAGGAGCACAGTATGGACTGCGTAAACCATAGTGGAATCAATGCGACGGCCTATTGCCAGAACTGTGGCAAGGCGCTCTGCGCTAGTTGCGTGCGCTCGACGGCTGGAGGCCAGGTACTCTGCGAACCCTGCTCGACGGCGTGGCAGAGCTTCCAACAGCCATTCATCCCGCCGCCCCCAGCTACGGGTCCCAACCCCTCGGCTGCCGCAGTGCTGGGATTGATTCCCGGCGTCGGCGCCATGTACAACGGCCAGTTCTTCAAGGGGTTCATCCATGTGGTGGTCTTCGCGGTGCTCATCAGCATCACCGACCACTACCCCATTTTTGGCCTCTTCATCGCCGCCTGGATACTTTACCAGTCTTTTGAAGCCTTCCACACCGCCAAGGCGCTGCGCGATGGTCAGCCGGTTCCCGATCCCTTTGGACTGAACGAGGTGGGCAACTGGCTGAACGTGGGAGCACGGTCGCGGAACCCCGGCCAGCCCGGTGCGGCGCAACCTCCAGCCGCGCCTGCTGCAGAGAGCTATCAGCCCCCGTATCCGGGTCAGTACCAGGCCCCGTTCCCTCCTCCGCCTCCTCCTCCACCGCCTGGCTTTTTCGATCCTTCCGCGCCCCCTCCGCCCATTTGCTGGCGGCGCAGGGAACCCATCGGCGCCATCATTTTGATTGCCTTGGGCTTGATGTTCCTGCTCGGGCAGCTAGATGTCTTCCACGGCCGTTTTTTTGAGTTCGCTTGGCCGGTACTGCTTATCGCGCTGGGCGTCTGGCTCTTCGTTCGCCGCATGGGAGATTCACAAGGAGGCTCCAAATGAACCACTACATCATGATTCGACGCCTGCGCGGTCCCGCAATTCTGCTACTCATCGGTGGAGTTTGGCTGCTCCATGCGACAGGCCTGCTTGACCGCCCATGGCATTGGTTCTGGCCGATTCTGTTGATTCTCCTTGGCGTCCTTATGCTCGCTGAACGCATGGTGCTTACCTCCGGTGGCGGCGATTCGCAAGGACCATATACGGGCCAACCCGGCACAGGCACGATTAACCCTCAGCCAGGAACCAGCGTTCCACCAAACCCTGATCAGCCGGAAGCCCACCGGTCCACTCAATGGCAGGACTCCGGGAACAATCCCGAGGGAGGACAATCATGAGCACCACACCTCCAAACACACCACCGGGAGTCCCGCCGCCTCCGTATCCGCCTTACGATCCCAGGACCCAGTACCGCATCTACCGCGAGCAGCAGAAAGCCGCATGGCGCGCGCAGCGCGATGCCTGGAAGGCCCAGCGCTACGCGATGAAGTCCAGCTACGTGGGCGCATACGGTCCTCGCGTGCCTTCGGTTGTCGGCCCCATCATCCTCATCGGCGTCGGCGTCGTTGCCCTGCTCCTGTTCACCGGCCACGTCAATGCCGGCGCCTTTTGGGCGTGGTATGGCCACTGGTGGCCTCTGCTGCTGATCGGCGCCGGTCTGGCTCTCCTGGCGGAGTGGGCGATGGATATGCGCCGCAAGACCCCCGTCCGCCGCGGCGGCAGCTTTGTAGGCATCCTCGTTCTCCTCGCCCTGTTGGGCCTCGGCGCAGCATGTTGGAACCATTCGCAGCCCTGGCTCTCCCATTGGGACAACCAAAACAACGATTTCTTCAACTTCTTCGGCCTGCCCGAGCACGACTTCGACCAACAGTCACTCAGCGCGCAGGTTCCTGCGAACGCCGCCATCGAGATCGACAATCCTCGCGGCGACGTCAGCATTACGGCAGGCGATTCGCCCACCATCCAGGTCCAGGCGCACGAAATGGCCTACGCCGACTCGGACTCGGACGCAAAGAAAGTCTTCGACGCTGAAGCGGCGCACCTGACAGTAAACGGCAGTACGGCGCTCGTCAAGGCAGACGGCGACTCTCACGGGCGCCTGAACCTGACGGTCACCGTTCCCAAAGCAGCCATGGTGACAGTGAACTCCGGCAAAGGCGATGTAACCGCAGCTGGCCTCGGCGCGGGCATCCACGTCACTGTCAGTGGCGATCTTCGCCTGAATTCAATGACTGGCCCTGTCGAGGCGCACTTCTCCAAAGGCAACCATGACTTTTCCGCCCACGACATTCAGGGCGATCTGACCACTGATGGAGACTTGAACGACATCACCTTCTCGCAGATCAAAGGCAAAGTCACTCAGAGCGGAGAAATCCTCGGTGATGTTCACCTCGAAACAATTCAAGGCCCGGTGCACCTGCACACTTCGGTCACCGATCTCGAAGTGGCGGCGTTGCCGGGCGATCTGACACTCGATTCCGACGATCTTCGCGTCAACGAGGCCAAGGGCTCGGTGCATATCACCACCCGCTCCAAGGACATTGACCTCAACCAGATCTATGGCGACAGCTACGTTGAAACCCGCAACGGCCGAATTGCGATTGAGCCGGCCGGAACCTATGGTGTAGAAGCGAAAAACGACAAAGGCGACGTCGAATTGACTCTGCCGCCCAACCCCTCGGCCTCGATCAACGCCCACACCCACAACGGAGACATCGTCAACGATTTCGATCTTCCCATCAGCGGCGACGAGAACAAGTCGCTCAACAGCAAGATTGGCTCCGGCACAGCACGAGTTGTACTCAGCGCGGAAGACGGCGACGTCCGCATTAAGAAAGGCTCAGGCTTCCCGCCCGAGCCGCCAACGCCGTCCATTGTTGTATCGCCTGAACACAAGCCGCTGATACTGAATGTTCCGCCCAGCCACAGGGTTCCTGACATCTCTCACGCACCCCACCTCAAGGCACCCAAGGTTCCGCCCGCACCCCCGAGTGCTCAATAACACTGGCTACGAAAGCAGCAAAACCAAACAGGCGCAGGAAGAATCATCCCTCCCGCGCCTGTTCTTTTGCTCCATTCGCAGAGGAGCGCCCAGGCAACTCCTAAAAACCTCAGCACAACTCCAGCTTGTGTCAGGGCACGACTATATAGGTTGCGGAAAAACTCAAAACGGAGGGAGGCGGGGGTTTCAACCCCCGCATAAAGCCATCAAAATCAACGCGGGCTTCAGCCCCGGAGCGAACCTTCGCTGTGATGGCATGATTTGTGCAGAGATCCCCTCACCAGACAAATGGAATCAACCGGTACCGCGTGCGAAGGCAATATTCCGAGTAACCGGGCAGTTGCGCACACAGCACCTTTTCCTCGTTGAGAAGGCGGAAAACATAAAAGGGAAGAAGCAGCACAAACGCCGGTAACGCAATACAAGAACCCAGCGCCAGGGGAGTGAAAAGACAAAGAACCGCACTCCCAGCGTACAAAGGATGGCGCACAAATCGGTACGGGCCGCTCGATATGACTGTCTGGCCAGCCTCCACCTCGATCGTGCGCCCGGCAAAACGATTCACGTTGAGGACCCAGGCCACGGAGAGATAGCCTGCGAGAACCATGGCCTCGGAAATCACCGTGAGCCAGAGCGGGACTTCGCCCAACCAGTCGCGCGACCAGCCAAACCGGTAGTCAAAACCGGGAAGCATAAAAGCGCCAAAAAAGAGCGGCTTTACCCATCGCATCAGCAATTGCTGTTCGCGAACCTTCTCCTTGAACCGCAATCTGCGCTCGATCAATTGCGGATCGTGCTTCAAAAAATACAGAAAAATCGCAAATGCGGGTACATACAGGATCGCCAGAAAGACCCAGCCCTGCCAGAATTTCCATGTACCTGCGGGAATAAACACAATCGAAGGGCCAATAACCAAGCCCAGAGATAACCTGAGCGCCACTTTCGCTTTGAGGCTCATCGTTGAACGGGGTTGGCTCGCGGTACTTACATCCTTCTCATCTGCATTGGATTCAATCTGCGGCTGTGGCATTTTCCGTGCCTCTTTCTTTGCCTGCATGATTTCCAGCCAAGCATAACCCCGTTTCGCGCTATCGCGGGAGTTTTTTGCCGTCCGCCTCAAGGTCTGCGACAGATTTTCAAGAAAGATTGTTCTATGGTTTGGACTTCTCTATACCGCAATCCGCGGCACACGTGCACCGATACGCGTGAAAACCTCCCACGGAATCGTCCCCGTAGCCTCCGAGTGGTCGAACGCTGTGATGGTCTCCTCGCCCTGCGTTCCCAGAATGACCACCTCGTCACCCGGTTCCACGCCCTCGATTTCGGTCACGTCCACTACTGCCATATCCATGCTGACGCGGCCCACCAGGGGAGCTCGCACCCCTCGCACCAGCAAGCTGAAGCGGTTGCCGAGCCGCCGATCAAGGCCGTCGGCGTAGCCCGCAGCCACCAGTGCCAGCCGCATCGGTTCGGTGGCGACAAAGGTTCCGTTGTAGCCCACCACCGCGCCTGCTTGAACCGATCGCACTCCCGCGACGCGCGTCTTCCACTGCATTACCGGAAGCAATTGGTTTCGCGCAGCGGTCATCGACGGAGGTTCCTGCGGCTCAAACGCTGGGTCAAACTGCGGAATCACACCATAAAGCGCCAGTCCCGGCCGTATCATCGCCTTCATCCCGTAACGAGCGCCCAACTCGGCAATCCTCTTTGCCTCGCCGGCCACAAGCGCGGCCGAAGCGCCCACGTTGAGCCACTCCGGATTGAGCCCGGCAGCCTTCACCCTCCCCAGCGCCGCGTCCATCAAGCCCAATTGCGCATCGGTCACGCTGCCGTCCGCCTCATCAGCTGCAAACAGGTGGGTCATCACACCCTCCAGCCGCAACGACGACTCAGGAGCGAAGCGCGCCAGAAGCGTTCCCAAGTCTCCTTCTGGACTGAGATCCGCTGGTGTAACCCCCTGGCGGCTCATGCCCGTATCAATCTCCAGATGCACCGGAACTGAGCCCGCGCCCTTGCCCGCCGCACGTGCAGCTTTTTCCAGTTCGTCCAACTGCCACGGCTGCCACACCACCGCCGTCAGCCCGTGTCGAACAACTGCTGCTCCCTGGCCGGGAAATGCCCCGCAAAACACCAGCACCTTGGCCTCCGGGCAAAGCTCTCTCGCGGCCACCCCCTCCTCCACGCTGGCGACACCCAGCCACTTGGCCCCAGCGCGCACCACAGCCGGACCGCATAGCGCCATGGAGTGTCCGTAAGCGTCAGCTTTCAACACGGCAAGAAGCTCCGCGTAGGGCGCGGCCAACGTCAACAAAAATCGGAAGTTGTCTTCAAGAATTTGGGTGCGAATCTCAACCCAGCAGGGGCGTATCGTCATCAGGATGTCCAGGCCTTAGTTTAACTCCGCCTGACGTAGACTTCACCCCAGCCGGGTGCCCCATCCATTTCGCGCTCTTCGCGAAATGGGTGGGAAATCACGAATCCCTATTGGGAAGTTATCTAACCCCGTCCCCGAGTCATCACCCCAACAGCGCGAACTCCGGGTGCCCCATCCAATTCGCGCCCTTTGCGAAATGGGTGGGAAGCCACGAATCTAAATTGGGAGGTTATCTAATTCCGCCCTTGCGGCTTTCACCCCAGCAGCGCGTACGCCACCACGGTCTCTTCCTTCATCGGTATCTCTTCCAACAGCTCTGCCTCAAGTTCGTGCGGGACCGTCATCTCGCAAGCCAAAACCTCGGCTGGTTCGGCCTTGGTAAAGCACAACTCGCAATGCGCCATTGCCTCGCCGTCTCCCACACGAACCGGAGGGCCAAAAGCCCGGCAAGTCATAGGCCTCCAGGCATAAACGTCGCAGCGGCCTGTGGCTGGGTCCAGTGCCGGACAAGCTGCTTCATTGGCGAAATCCTCAAAGCGCTCCTGGTCCAGTTTCGAGTCGCCCAGCACACCCGTCTCTGCATCGCCGGGAAACTCCGCCCCATGCTCACTAACCCACGCCCGCGCCCGAACCTCGAGCTCACCCGCAAGAGCCGGCTCCGTGGCCCGTAATATATCCATCCCTGAGCGCAGCCGCAGTGCATCCAACGGGTTCAGAGCGAATGCTCCATGGCAGCATTGAGTGCAGCCTTGTCGGCACACCAGGTGCTTACCCGAGCGTGCGGCCGAATCGGCGAACGCAGCGCTCATAATTTGCACCAGTAGAGAATCTCCCGTGGGCAAACGCATATCGGACAGGATAACCGATTGCTCTCCAATTATGTAATTGCCCTCGAAATATGTAAGCGATAATATTGCCGCGGAGGATTCCCCATGGCTGAATTTCACAACTCCGTTATCCCCGGCCATCGCTACCGCAACGCGCCCGCAGCCATCGATTGGCTCTGTAAAGTCTTTGGATTCGAGCGCCACGCCGTTTACGACGGCGAAAATGGCACCATAGCCCACGCCGAGTTGACCCTTGGCGGCGGCATGATCATGCTTGGCTCAGGCAAAAATGACGAGTCTGGCAACCGCTTCAAGTCGCCCGAGGAACTAGGCGGCGTCGAAACGCGGAGTGTCTATATCGTCGTCCCCGACGCCGACGCAGTCCATGCCCGCGCCTTGGCCGCCGGAGCCGTAATCACCACTCCGCTCCACAACACCGACTATGGCAGCCGCGACTTCACCGTGAAAGACCCCGAAGGCCACACCTGGAGCGTCGGCACCTACGACCCGTGGGGGAAGCACTAGGTAGCGTTTGGTGAATCCCAATTCGGCCGGCATTGTGTCAGGGCACGACTTCAGTCGTGCCGTAAATGGCTGAAATTACTGAAGGCTTTAGCCCCTGAGCCAAGTTTTTCGGACGCACGACGCCATCTGTTCGATTCATCAAATACTGCCTGATAGAGGCTGTCAGGCATGGGATGAAGTGTTTTCTCACCCGATCTGCCGGTCCCACCCCTCGAGTGCCCGCTTGAATTCGCTCATGAACTTTCCCGCATCGGCGCCGTCAATCGTGCGGTGGTCGAAGCCCAGGCAAAAGTATTGCACGGACCGTATCGCAATCGTGTCGTTGCCTTCGCTGTCAGTGAGCACCACCGGCTCCTTGCGCAGCCCGCCGATGGCCAGAATCGCCGATTCCGGCTGGTTGATAATCGGCGTCCCAAACTCCTCGCCCAGAATGCCGGAGTTGGTCAGCGTAAATGTTGACCCCGAGGCTTCGTCAGGCAATAGCTTCTTGGCCCGTGCGCGCGCGGCAAGATCCGCAATGGCCCGCGCCAGCCCCAGAAAGTTGCGTTCCTCGGCCTGCTTTACCACCGGCACAATCAATCCCCACTCCAAAGCCACGGCAATACCGAGATTGATGTTCGAGTGGTAGTGAATCGAGCCGTCCGCGAGCGACGCGTTCACAACGGGAAACTTGGTCAACGCTTGCACAGCGGCCGCGGCGATGAATGGCATATAGGTCAGCTTCACACCGTACTGCTGCTCGAAGCGCGCCTTTTCCCGCTCGCGCAAGCGTACGATCCGAGTCATGTCCACTTTGTATACGCTGTGCACGTGCGGGCTGATCCGCTTGCTCTCCACCATGCGCTGTGCAATGATGGCGCGCATCTTGGTGAGCGGCGTCACCTGTTGAGGAGCTGGCTCTGTCGGTGTCGAGCTGGCCCCGCCAGGAGTGCCGTTCACATGCCGCAGTACATCTTCCTTGGTGATGCGTCCCTCTGATCCGGTCCCAGCCACCCGGCTCAGATCCAGGTTGTTCTCCTTCGCAATGCGCCGCACCAGCGGCGAAGAGCGCTGCCGCTCGCTTGTCGCCATAGGCGCTGCCGATCCGACGGTTTGTATTCTGGCCGCAGAATGCGCCTGAGGAGCTGAAACGGCTGGGACGGGGGCCGGGATTGAAGCCATCGTTGTCGCCGCAACCTTCGCCGAAGAACCCCCGCCGGACGCGCCCGAAATCACCGCGACCACCGTATTCACTTCGACCGTTGCGCCCTCCGGCGTCTTGATCTCAGCCAGTACGCCGGCCACCGGCGAGGGAATCTCCGCGTCCACCTTATCGGTAGAAATCTCAAAAAGCGGCTCATCCTTCTCGATTCTGTCGCCGGCCTTCTTGAGCCATTTGGTAATGGTGCCCTCAAAAATCGACTCGCCCATTTGGGGCATGATGACGTCCGTTGGCATGTGGGTTTCTCCGCGATGCGGGACACGAGGGGCGCGCCCGATCTCTGGCCGGATTATAAATTGCCGCGCTTGTGGCAGCCGAACTCTTGAGCGCTCGCTACAATGCCCCGGGCGCCGGGTGCCCCATCCATTTCGCACACTTGGCCGGGTGCCCCATCCTTGCCACGCTCTTGTTTTTGTGGCAAGGGTGGGATAGCACAGATGCCCCGTGCCCCATCCATTCGCGCTCTTTGCGAATGGGTGGGAAACCACAACCCTCAACCTGCCCCGTTCCTCACGCTCGAATCGCCCCGGGTGCCCCATCCTTGCCACGTTCTTGTTTTTGTGGCAAGGGTGGGATAGCAAAGATGTCCCGTGCCCCATCCATTTCGCACACTTAGCGAAATGGGTGGGAAACCACAACCCTCAACCTGCCCTGTTCCTCACGCTCGTATCGGCCGCTCATCCCTGCCGTGTAACCTCTCAACTTCAGCCGGAACCTGAAGCGGCGTATCCTCCGCAGGAAACTTGACCGCCGCAGCTCTTGCGCGCAGCGCCGTCAAGCTTTCAACCTCCACCACCTGTTCGCCAAATACCTTCGCAAACTGTCTCGCCGCCGTGTGTGCAATCGCTTCCAGTGTGGGCAATTCTTCCGGCTTTTGCACTTCCAGAGCCAGGCTGGTGACCGCGTGATCGGCAATTCCGCACGGAATGATCAGCGCGAAATCCTTCAGTTCAGTTGTCACGTTGAAAGCGAATCCATGCGAGGTAATCCCGCGTGCGACGTGAATCCCAATGGCGCCGATCTTCCGCTCTATTCCCGCAGTGCGCTTCTTGTCGGTCAGAGCATCAGCCGTCAGATCAATTTCGGCGGAGTGGGCGTGAGTTTCAGTGGTTTCTGAAAAACTCTCCTCAGTGAAGGGTACGGGCTTTAGCCCGTACATCGACGGCATAGAATCAACGGGGGCTTTAGCCCCTGAGGGATGCTCTTCCGGGGTCAAGCCACCCCCGCACCAAACCCCTGTCAACCCGGCAATCCGCCCGGCTCTCACCCCAAACTCGCCGCAGAGCCGGATCAGTGCCTCTTCCATCCCGCGCACAAAATCCACCGGCCCCATCCGGCCGCCGCTTGGGTTCCGCATAGCGCGCAGATCAAAGATGGGATAGCCCACCAACTGCCCCGGCCCGTGATAGGTCACGTCGCCGCCGCGGTTGATCTCATGGACGGTGACGCCGCGCCGCTCAAGCATCTCGTCCGACGCCAGAATGTTCGCCCTGTGGGCGTTGCGCCCCAGCGTCAGCACCGGCGGGTGCTCCAGCAGCAGCAGCACGTTCTGGGCGCGTTCCTCCGCAACCAGCCCGGCAACCTCTGCCTGCAACCTCAGCCCTTCGTCGTAGCCCACCCGCCCGAGATAGAGGTACTCAATCATCGTCCTCTTGATTGTAGTCAGGCGGGCGCGACTTCTTCAGCCCTCAGAGCTCAGTCCGCCTCTGAAACACGCCGGCGAATGCTGAGCGATTACGATGAAACACAAGCATCCACAGCAACGCCACGATTATTGCCAATGGCGCACCACTGGGAGCCATCAGTATATGGAACAAAAGGATGTTGAAGATGACCGGAGCCAGCACTGCAAGCCCCAGTGGCACATACCGGTTGAAAAGCAGCATCAGTCCGGGAATAACCTGAAACACGGCTACAACCTGGATAAAGTGGGTGCTTGCCAGCGCGTTGGAAAACTCTCCGGCCGCCCCGGTAGGCATCGGGCCCATCGGAATGAAATGCAAATACATGTTCATGCCGAAGACAACAAATACAACGCCCAGCAGCAGGCGCGCGATCGTCACAATGATCTTCATCGTGGCAGCTAACTTCATTGGGTTCTCCTTGATTTGAGTTGAATCCGAGGAATCAAATTGAAGGCCGTTTCACATTATACGGAGAACTAACTGCCTTTCTCCGCGAAAATGTTCCTTAAACCCTGCATTCGGTCAATTTGAAGCAAACAAGCTTCAGTTGAAGGGTACGAGCTTTAGCTCGTACATAAATGCCATAAAATCGACCGGGCTTTAGCCGCCGAGGGAAAGCTCCTTGGAGCCAGCCCACTGTTCCAAACCTCGCCCTGCGGTTCAAATCATACAGCCTGCTCCAATTCGCGCGCTTTCTCCTCGCCGCACAGTACGCGCATCGCCCCTTCGGCCAGCGCCTGTAACTCATCTTCCCCCGGATAAACAGTCACGGGCGCAATCCACTCGATCGCCTCGCGCAATTTGGGAACCAGCTTCTCCGAATGAGCCATTCCTCCCGTCAGCAACACAGCATCCACGCGCCCTTTGAGAACCGTTGCCATGGCCCCGATGTCTTTCGC
>JBAPYY010000676.1:0-2311 GCA_049284975.1 Occallatibacter sp. | reverse complement strand
AAAGAGGGGCAAACCTAGCGGAGCCAGGGCGCAATCGACAAACGGAAAATTGGATTTGGCTACACGTCCATAAAAACGGAAGAGATTGCGAACCCATAAAATGGCCAACACCCAACCTGCGGCCAGCCACTGCGCAGTATGAGCGAAAAGGCGAGCGTTCCACAGTTCGACGGCAATGACTGGCAACAGAAATAAAAGAAAAATGTCAATTGCACGCCACAAAGCCAGCACCAGGCAGTTGTCGAAGAGCAGGGCGAGATTCTTGGTCCAGCCTTCGATCATCGCCGCGGTCGAACGGTACATCCGCGTGGAGACCGCATCTTCGCCATAGCGGAAGCGGAGACCAACCTTGCGCCGTTTGGCCAAGAAGGCCAGTTCCACGTCTTCGAGCACCTTTTCAGCCACACTCGAGTGGCCGCCGAGCCGCCGGTAGGCCTCGCGCTCAATCAATAGAAACTGTCCGTTGGCAGCGGCGATGCGCTGAGCTGGATCGGAGACGAGATCTGGCGGATAAGCCAATGCCAATTCACAAAATACCAGCGGCATCAGCGAGCGTTGCCAAATCCCACGCACAATTTGCCGGGGAGAGTAGCTCAACATGCCAACCTTGTGCTTCACAGCTTCATGGATTGCTCGGCGAAGGCCTCCAGGCTCGTGGATGGTATCTGCATCCGTGAAGAGTAGCCACCGTCCCCGCGCGTGCCGTGCCGCTGTCCAGATGGCGTTGGCCTTGCCGGTCCAGCCGGCTTCGAGTTTGTCCGCTCTGATCACAGTCACGCCTGCAAAACTGCGCGCAATTTCGGCGGTTTGGTCGGTCGAGTGGTCGTCCACGACAATCAGCTCCCAGTCCCGGCCCAGCTCGAAGACTTCTTCAGACTGGCTCGCCAATGACTCAAGGCATGCGGCAAGACAATCTTCTTCGTTACGCGCCGGAACGATGACCGTCAGTTCCAGGAATTGGTCAGGCTCCGGTTGATCAAAAACAGTGCCCTGCGCCGCTTCCCAGCGCATCAGCGGCGCCCACGGCACATCGGAAAGCCCGAGCACCGGTTTGAATGGTGATATTCCAGCCGCGCCTCTTTCCGGTTTCCTCTCCATGCGTCTTGCCCTTTCCGTTGGAGCCATTCGATAAGTATTATAGAGATGTGCGGCTTTCTCGGATTCTCACTCTGGCTTTAGTTGTGCTGCTGGCGCTTGTGCCGGGGTGCGACCGCGGCGCCCATCCAGCCCAGACCGGCCAACGGGCGCCGGATTTCACAGTCACAGACGGGTTGACCACCATCCACCTGGCCAACTACCGGGGCCAGGTGGTGTTGCTTAACTTCTGGGCGACGTGGTGCCCACCATGCATTGAAGAGATGCCTTCCCTGCTCGAACTCCACCGTGAGCGACCCGACCTGGCTGTATTGGCGGTGAGTATCGACGAAGACCCTGAGGCATACAGCCGCTTCCTCGCTCGCCACCACGTGGACCTGATTACCGTCCGCGACCCCGGCCAGAAAGCGGCCCAACTCTACCGCACCGAGATGTGGCCGGAAACCTACATCATCGATCGAAATGGATTTATACGGCGCAAGGTTGTGGGCCCGCAGGACTGGGGTAGCCCGGAGATCCGTGCATACCTGAAGAGCTTATAGATTCTTGCTATCATTTATTCATGACTTCGGTGGAGATTCTCTTTCGCTATGCCGCCACGCCTTCGGACGCTGTGACCTTTGCGCTGGCTAATGCCGGCGAGGTGTATGGCATTCGGCGGCTGAAATTCGACCGCGCCGCCCGGACTCTGCGCGTGGAGTACGACGCTACCAGGCTCAATGCCGCTGCTGTCGAGAAATTGATGCGCCAAGCGGGTCTGGAGATTGTTGCGGAGTCGCCGTTGATTTCCACCGAGGCGGCTCAGGAACAGGCGCCAGCAGCATAAAAACTGCAATTGCATCACTCAGCAATCCCTGATATTCTGTCTCTGGTTTCGCTTGAGACCAAATGTGTGCGCCCGTAGCTCAGTTGGATAGAGCGACTGGCTACGAACCAGTAGGTCGGGAGTTCGACTCTCTCCGGGCGCACCACCTATTCCCCACAATCTGAATACTTTAGAGGCCATCCGAGAAATCACTATGGATGGCCTTCGTGTTTGTGTCAACACTGTGTCAACAAAAATCTCTTCGCTCCCAAGATGCGCAAAAATGTTTGAAGAATAGAGAAGATGTTGACTTTTCATTGACATAGACGAAAGCCGGGAGTACGTTGAAGCCACTGTTTCCCTTTTCCCGGCCCTGCGCCGAAAGCCTCTCGGTTACGAGGGGCTTTCGTG
>JBAPYY010000675.1:0-1830 GCA_049284975.1 Occallatibacter sp. | reverse complement strand
AAACGGCAATGGGCAGGTAGATCAGTATGGAAATATGCGGAATGACCAAGTCGGGAACACGCAGTCTGATCAGTCTAAAGTCTTGCATGGCAATCAATCTGACAACGAGCGCAATTATCAGTTTTGGAACTCGCGCACTCCAATCATCGACACCGTAGGCAAGATCAGCGCGGAGATCAACTGGGAATATGCGCTGATCGAGCGGCTCGATGAGCGTGATCTGAGTACCCACCTCATCCCGTTTCGCCTCGCCGGTGCGATCGACAACCCGACTTCTCCTGACAATCAGGTTTTGAAGGCCGGAGATGTCGTCACAATCTTCTCGCGAGCCGACCTGGAATTGCCCATGGAACAGCACGCGGCGTTTGTCCAAGTGGGCGGAGAAGTGAATGCGCCGGGCGTGTACCGCGTCAATCCCGGAGAAACTTTGAGAGATGTCGTGAAACAGGCCGGAGGGCTTACACAACATTCTTACCTCTATGCCTCCATATTTACGCGCGTTTCGGCACGTAAGGCTCAGGAAAAGCAGCTCCAGCAATCGACTGAGCAGATGCAAAGGGAACTCACCGCCAAGTTCGCGAATGCCGTTCCGCAAACTGGCCAAACTGGGGCGGACCAACAAGCGCAGCTTGCCATACAGCAAGCCGCATTGGCCAGGCTCGCTTCGATCAAACCAACAGGCCGGGTCGTTCTGGACATGAAGCCGACAGCCGAGACCATTGCGGACATGCCGGAGTTTCCTCTTGAGGATGGAGATACTTTCTATATCCCGCCGCGGCTCAGCACGGTTGAGGTTGCTGGTGCTGTATACAACGCGAATGCCTTGCGCTTTGAGCCTGGAAAGCGGCTCATCTCCTATTTAAATGATGCCGGCGGCGCCACCCGCGAGGCAGATCAAAAGCGTATCTTCGTGATTCGCGCAGACGGAACGGTCGTCAGCCGCCAATCACGCAACAGCCACTCTCATGGCAGCTACGGAAATCTCAGGTTGTTGCCGGGAGACGCCATTGTTGTTCCAGAAAAGATTCGTGTGGGGTCCGCGTTGAATACTTTTTTGCAATCAACCCAGCTTGCCTCGAACCTCGCTCTTGCGGCCGCGGCGCTCAGCGTAGTCAAGTAAAGGTTCTATCAATGACACAACAGGACTTTTCGATCGAAGAGACCGTAGATGCAACGGATGCCGGCTCCTTTCCGGAGGCGCCCAGCGATGGCTATGAAGTTAGCCTGATCGATGTCCTCACGCAATTAGCCTATCGGAAATGGCTGATCGCAAAGGTAACGGGCATCGCCATCTTTGTCGGTCTAGTTCTCTGCTTTGTGTTGCCCGTGCGGTATACGGCCACTACCAAAATCATGCCTCCACAGCAGACTCAATCGACAGCTTCTATGTTGATGATGAACCAACTGACAGGCGTTGGTGGAGGCTCCCTTGCCGCGCTTGCCGGCGGGGGACTAGGTCTGAAAAATCCCAACGAAATTTACATTGGTCTGCTGAAATCGCGGCCCATAGCCGACGCGATCATAGAGAAGTTCAGCCTGGCAAAGGTGTATCACGCCAAGGACATGACGAGCGCCCGCAAGAGGCTGGCGGGGTATACCGAGGTTACCTCTGAAAGGAACGGATTTCTCTCCGTGACTGTCACGGATAAGGACAGGAAGCGCGTCGCCGAGATGGCGAACGCCTATATCGACGAACTCCGCGTTCTAACCAAGACCCTTGCAGTAACCGAGGCGTCGCAGCGGCGGCTTTTCTATGAAGAGCAGTTGAAACAGGCCAGGGAGGCGCTGGTCGCGGCCGAACTTGCCTTCCAACAGGTTCAACAGCAGAAA
>JBAPYY010000674.1:0-1606 GCA_049284975.1 Occallatibacter sp. | reverse complement strand
CCGGGCGATCTCTTCATCGCGCGCAGCATCGGCAACGTGGTGCCAGTCGCGACCAATGACGTTGACGGTGTAACGGCGACTATTGAATATTCCGTGGACGTGCTCAAGGTGCGCCACGCCATTGTCTGCGGCCATTCCGACTGCGGAGCCATGAAGGCGGCGCTCGACCGCACCAAGCTCGTGAATCTGCCCAAGGCGCGGCGCTGGCTCGATCACGTGGAGTCTGCGTTCGCGCACCGCCAGCCGCTGAATCCCGCCGATGGCGAGCACGCGGAGCTGGCGTCGCTGATCCGCGGCAACGTGGTGGCGCAATTGATGAACCTCCGCGAGCAGCCGCCGGTAGCACGAGCCGTCGCCGAGGGCCGCCTCACCGTTCACGGCTGGTATTACGACATTCTTACGGGGCGCATTGAGGAATACGACGAGGCACTGAAGAAGTTTGCTCCCTTGGCGGACTAACATCCCCGCGGGAGTATGATCACCCACAAAGGAAGGTTGACAGCGCTATGAGCGACCCGGAAATCAATGTCCACGCTTTAGACGCAGCCTATAAGCCGTTCCCGAGGTTCGTAGATTGGGCCTCCAATACTTCAGTTGATACCGTGCGTTGGAATCGATACAACTCGGCGTTCAGTGCGAAGCCTAATGCGTCTAATCGAGCATTGAGACGAGCGCACGAGATCGTAAAACGCGCAGCAGCGCTGGATACCGGTGCAATCGAAGGCCTTTACGAGGTGGACCGCGGGTTCACCTTCACGGTTGCATTGGAGACTGCCGCTTGGGAGGTAAAACTCGCCGAAAAAGGTGCCCAAGTTCGCCCTCTCTTTGAAGCCCAGTTGCACGCATATGACTATGTACTCGATTTGGCAACTAAGGCCGAGCCGATCTCAGAGGCCGCGATTCGCACGTTGCATGAAGTTGTTTGCAAGGCACAGCAAACCTATCGCGTCATGACGGCCATCGGCCCGCAGGAGCAGGAACTTGTGAAGGGTCGGTATAAAGTCCTGCCTAATCACGTGCGCACACGTGATGGTTCAAACCATTCGTACGCCCCCGTTGATGCAACGCCTTCAGAGATGCAACGCTTAGTCGAAGAAATGCGCAGCGAGGCATTTGTCGCGTCGCATCCGGTAACGCAGGCCGCTTACGCCCACCACGGACTCGTGGTGATCCATCCCTTCGCTGATGGGAATGGTCGCGTGGCGCGAGCTTTGGCATCGGCCTTCACGTACCGTGCAATCGCGATGCCCATCATGATCTTGTCCGATCAGAAGAATCCATACCTGAACTCACTTGAGGCAGCCGACCGTGGAGAGTACCAAGCGTTTGTGGATTTCATCCTTGCGCGGACACTAGACACGATTAAGCTTGCCCAAGAGAGCTTTCTTAGCGCGGCAGTTCCCTCGGCCGATGAGGCCGCTGCCGCAATTGAGGATCTTTTTATCACGAGGGGTGGGTATACGCAGCAGCAAGTCGATGCGGCCGGCAACCAGCTCAACCAACTCTTCTTCGATACTTTCAGTAGAATAGTGACGACGATGCGCGGGAAGAACTTGAGTGGGAACGTGAGGTCAATCCCGACACAAGAGCGGGGTCCTGATCCTGG
>JBAPYY010000673.1:0-3397 GCA_049284975.1 Occallatibacter sp. | reverse complement strand
TCATCACCTTGGATATCGAGATGCCGGATATGGATGGCATGGTGATGTTGCGGCGAATTCGCACCGAATACCCTCAGATGCGCGTCATCATGTTCAGTACCCTCACGGAGCGAGGTGCTGCAATTACATTGGAGGCCTTGACGCTCGGGGCTGACGATTACGTGGCAAAGGTCTCTAACGAGGGCTCTCTCGACCGCTCAATGGCGCGCTTGCGAGAAGAGATGATCCCTAAAATCAAGCAGTTTTTTTCCCTGCCTCAAAAAGCTCCAACTGCGATCCAGGAAATGGGCGCATCTGCACCGATGACCAATCTGGCCACGCTGAGTTCGCCCACCCCGCAGAGCAAAAAGGTGCGGCCGCGAGTTGTCGTGATTGGAGTCTCTACAGGTGGGCCAACCGCTCTAGGCGCAATCATGCCGAAATTGCCGGCAGGATTCCCGCTGCCGATTCTCATTGTCCAGCACATGCCGCCTCTTTTCACTCGATTGCTGGCAGAACGCCTCAATTCCACCTGCCATTTACCAGTAGAGGAAGCAACCCAGGGTGGGATCGTTGAGCGAGGCAAGGTCCTGATTGCCCCCGGAGATTTTCACATGAAGTTGACCTCCAACGAAGATTGTGTCCGCGTCTCGTTGGATCAGTCTCCCCGGCAGAATTCGTGCCGCCCCGCGGTCGATGCGCTATTCACTTCCTCCGCCGAGGTCTACGGCGGCGCGGCACTCGCAGTTATATTGACCGGTATGGGCCAGGACGGCTTGCGCGGCGCGGAGATCCTCAAGGCACAAGGAGCAAGCATCCTTGCCCAAGATGAGGCGTCCAGCGTCGTTTGGGGGATGCCCGGAGCGGTGGTGAATGCAGGCCTCGCCGATCACGTGTTACCGCTCGATGAAGTAGTACCGGAGATTCTTCGCTTGACAGGCAGGAGTTAGGAAAACACTTGATGGCAAGCCAGACACTTACTACCGAGATCCTGCCGGAGAACTATCGGTTCCTTCAGGCGCATGTATATTCCCAAGTGGGAATCGTGCTTGAAAGTAACAAGAGTTATCTCTTTGAAAGCCGCCTGGCGCCTATCGTTAAGCAGTTCAGTCTTGGCTCCATCAACGCCTTGTGTGAACTTCTACTGGCCAAGCGCAGTCCGGAGATCAGCCATCAGGTTGTGGAGGCGATGACAACTAATGAAACCTACTTTTTCCGAGATCCAGCGCAGTACGAGACCATTCGAACGGTCTTGCTTCCATGCCTGAAGGAAGAACGTCAGGTTACCAGAAAACTTCGCTTCTGGTCGGCCGCGTCATCCACCGGACAAGAGGCATACAGCTTGGCCATGATGTTAATAGAAGAAGGATTGAAGGATTGGGACATTCAGATTCTCGGTACCGACTTCTCCTCGAAGGTCGTCGAGCGCGCTCAATCTGGCAATTACCAGCAAATCGAAGTAAACCGTGGACTGCCGGCGTCCCTTCTCGTCAAGCATTTTCATCGCTCTGGCTTGGAATGGCAGTTAAGCGAATCGGTGCGCCGAATGGCTCGCTTTCAAACGATTGATTTGCGCAAAAGCATGCGAACCCTTGGGCCTTTCGATCTCGTGTTTTGTCGAAATGTCATGATCTATTTCGACAACGAAACGAAGAGAAACATCATGAAGGAGCTCCACAGTACATTGTTTCGCGGGGGTTGGCTGCTACTTGGCGGCGCCGAGTCAGCCTTTGGCCTTGATGAGTGGTTTGACCGAAAAACAATCGGAAAAGTAACCGTCTACGTAGCCCGATGAAAGGATACCAATGCAAACTGAAGTAAGTGTTGAAATGCTCGAACAAATAGTGGGGTCCGTCTTCTCCACAATGATGAGCCTTGAAGTATCTCCCACAACTGCGACTTGGAGTCTCTCGGGGGATCGGCTGACCTCCTCTGTCTACCTCACCGGCGACTGGAATGGTGCGGTGTTGCTCGATTGCAATCCTCGACAGGCTTGCCAGTTCGCTGGCAGGATTCTTTCTATGGATCCTCCGGAAGTCGTAGACGACGACGTGCGCGACGTGCTGGGCGAATTGGCCAACATGATTGGGGGAAACATGAAGTGCAGCATGACGACGGGAGTCAGCCTCTCTATGCCAACCGTCATGGAAGGCCGTGACTATGACATGCGGATCTGCGGGTCTCAGGTTTTGGAAAGGGTAGCCTTTCAATGTGATGAAGGTCATTTCTGGGTCACGGTACTCTCCACTAAAGGTTGACATACTTTTTGTGGACGCCAGTTGTTCTTTTGCCCGCCTAGCCCGTCGGGCGAGTCGTTGGATTTGTGATCCGGCTGAATCACAGAGACACTCGTGACCACGCACCGCGCAGCTATTGCTCTTTCCATCGAAAGAGCTGGTTGCGCCGAGACTGGCTATCAACGAATCGCGACCTCAGAACGGAATTCGGGGAGACAGACGAAAGTCAGAGAGGCATCCAGGCTTGCAAACTGTCGGGAGACCGACATAGTGTGCAGTCTAAAACAATTCCTGAACAGACGAGGGAGACCTGCCGATAGATCTAGAAGCCCAGATTCACTTCAAAAGTGGAAGGGAGAAACATGGAGAACGATAGTATCGCAAAGGTCGCTCTAATTGGTATGAGCTGGAACACGTCACCACGCCAATTCACGCCCGCAATTTCATCACCCTCAAAGGTGGATCAGCAGTCGGCGCCTGATTCTTCCTACTTTGACACTGCATCTGCTGAAGCTTCCATTCCTCTAAACCAAGTCCAGAATGCTGCAGTCAGCCCCGCGCTGCCAGTACTCTCTCCTCCTCATTTCACATCAGTGGCAGGCAAGAGCTTCCTTCTCACCGTCGAAGAGGCTGCAGGGACGTTTATGGCCTCAGTTTCGGCTCCGGCTGGGACAAGCGCGACTGGGTCGAGTGCTCACGCTGCGGAAGATAACCTCGACGCGATATTGGATACCATGGCCTGACGACTCTGGATTTCAGTATAGATTTGCAGACATCTCTCGTATTGCGTCCAATCGAGAAGTACGGTGCAGTTTCGCCAAGTGGGGATGAGAGCGATGCCGCTTTCACCCTCATTTGCGTAATGGATCCGCGGTGCGCCCAATCACGGAATTTTGCGGGCCGTCGCCGGGAGATTTCCTCAAGATCGTCTAGATAATGGACATTTCCTGAAATATTGGGAGTGCCGAGCCGATAGTGAAAATGGAAAGGCCTGCGTGGCTCCGATGATCATACTCCCCAAGGTTGCGGTGCCCGAGTCCGCTAATGTGTTGCGGTATGTGGCCCGGCAACCCATCCTGGACCTGCGCAACAAAGTGTTTGGCTACGAATTGCTGTTCCGAGCCGGCCCGGAGCCAGCGTTTCGCGGTGATGGCGACACGGCCACTCGTACAATGCTGGAC
>JBAPYY010000672.1:0-3573 GCA_049284975.1 Occallatibacter sp. | reverse complement strand
GGGGCGGCCGGCGCGCGGCGGCGGCCGCGCGGCGGGTTCAGGCGCAGGAGCAGAATTGGCAATTGAAATCTCTCGGCTGACGGCGCTTGCTCCTGCGCTGCAACGACGCCTCCTTCGCCACGCGGCCAAGGAACTTGGCATTGCGATCGACTTTGCCGCAACAGAAGCTGTGCGGTCGTTGGCTTTGAGCGGCCGGGCTGGGCAACGGCTTATGCTGCTGCAATTCCTTAGCGTTGAGCGGACGGTTCGGGAGCTTAGGTTTGCGATTGAGCCGGAGCGTTCGGCCAAACCAAGTTCTGCGAATTGCGGGGAACAACAATATAGTGCGCCGATTCCCGGCGTTCTCGATGCGCCGACATTCGGGGTGCGCCTCAGGATTGAGAGAGTCACCACGAAAGTAACTGAGAAAGAACCGGCCGACCGCGGCATCTTCACGGAAACAGCGACTCTCCGTAATTGGAGGCCTGGCGACCGGGTGCGGCTCCGCTATTCGAGCGGACTGCGCAAGGTGAAGGAAGTGCTGGAACGCAAGCATGTTACGGGCACTGAGCGGGCCGTCTGGCCCGTGCTCGAGGCCAATGGGCAAATCGTCTGGATGCGCGGGGTGGAACTGGAACCATTGCCAGGATGGACGATTACAGCCGAGGGAATAGGCGCGGATCTATCCCAAGACAGGCGACAAAACCCTATAAAACCCGAATGAGGGCGCCCGCTAAGGCGATGGAACGGCTCCTACTTTTCGCGGCCAGGGAGTACAATCTGTGTACTGCTATAGGTCTGGGGCGCGTGCGCGGCGTTCCGGATGGATTGCGTTATTTTTGCCACTTTAACCAGCGCTCACGCGTCTAAAAGGTGGTTTTGCCAGAGACGGCTGGGGTCGCCCGTAGGCGTTCCCCTCGATTGCGCAAAAGGAGTTGTGGGTGAACTCAAGCGTTAAGAACATCATGTTCTGGGTGTTTCTCGCGATCTGCGGGCTGATGCTGTGGGCGATCATTTCGAAGAGCACCAGCATGACCAAGGATGCAGAGCACGGGTATACCGATCTCTACCAGATGGTCGAGAGCGGTCAGGTCCAGGACGTCACCATTACGGGCAACGACCTGAAGGGCCATCTGAAGACTTCACCCAAGGATGAGTTCCATACCTACCTGCCGACCAACTACGACGATCTGCTGAAGGCTCTGACAGTGGCCAAGGTCAACACCACCATCAAGCCCGAGCAGAACAACTTCCTTCTTCCTCTTCTCTATAATGTCGGCCCGATCGTGCTGATCATCCTGGTGTGGCTGTTCATGTTGCGTCAGATGCAATCAGGCGGCAACAAAGCGCTGTCGTTCGGCAAGAGCCGCGCACGGCTGCTCTCGATGCAGCAGAAGAAGGTGACTTTCAAAGATGTCGCCGGCGTGGATGAGGCTAAGGAAGAGCTCAAAGAAATCATCGAATACCTGCGCGAGCCGCAGAAGTTCCAGAAGCTCGGCGGACGGATTCCCAAGGGTGTGCTGCTGGTCGGGCCACCGGGGACGGGCAAGACATTGCTGGCGCGCGCCGTAGCTGGCGAGGCGAATGTTCCGTTCTTCTCCATTTCCGGTTCGGATTTTGTGGAGATGTTCGTGGGCGTGGGCGCAAGCCGTGTGCGCGACCTGTTCGAGCAAGGCAAAAAGAACGCCCCTTGCATCATCTTCATCGATGAAATCGACGCCGTAGGACGTCATCGCGGCGCGGGCCTGGGAGGCGGACACGATGAGCGCGAGCAGACCCTGAATCAGTTACTCGTCGAAATGGACGGCTTCGAGTCAAACGACGGCGTGATTCTTGTGGCCGCGACGAACCGCCCCGACGTGCTCGATCCCGCGCTGCTGCGGCCTGGCCGCTTCGACCGCCGCGTCGTAGTCGGACTGCCTGATGTACGCGGGCGCGAGGAAGTGCTCAAGGTTCATGTGAAGAAAGTTCCGGTAAGCGACGACACCAACCTGAATGTTCTGGCCCGCGGTACGCCGGGCTTTTCGGGTGCCGATCTGGCGAACATGGTGAACGAGGCGGCGCTGAACGCGGCGCGCATGAATCGCAAACAAGTGACCATGTACGACTTCGAACTTGCCAAGGACAAGGTGCTTATGGGCGCCGAGCGCAAGTCGATGCTGCTCTCCGACGAGGAGAAGCGCGTTACGGCCTATCACGAGGCCGGCCACGCGCTGGTCTCGGCAAAACGCGAACACTCCGATCCAGTGCACAAGGTCACGATCATTCCACGCGGCATGGCGCTGGGCGTTACCGTGCATCTGCCCGACGACCGCCATAACTACACGCGCGAGTACCTCGAGACGCGGCTGGCCATGATGTACGGCGGGCGCGTGGCCGAGGAAATCTTCCTCAACCAGATGTCCACCGGCGCAGGCAACGACATCGAGCGGGCCACTGAGCTGGCACGCGCCATGGTCTGCGAGTACGGCATGAGCCGCCTCGGTCCGCTCACGTTCGGCAAGAAGGAAGAGCAGATCTTCCTGGGCCGCGAGATCGCGCAACACCGCGACTTCAGTGAGGAGACAGCGCGGCAGATCGATCTTGAGGTTCGCCGCCTGATCGATGAAGCGTACCAGTCGGCGCACACGATTCTCGAAGCGAATCAGGACGCTATGCATCGCATCGCAGCGGCACTGCTTGAGCGCGAGACGATCGACTCCGAAGAGTTGAGGCTGCTTATCGAGGGCTCGCAACTGCCCCCGATGCGTTCGAACCTAGCCTCGCCAAATGACGACGGCGGAAGCCCGCAGCAAGTCCTCAAACCTGAGGGCCAGCGCGGGCCGGGCAGCTTCCCAGAGGGATCGCCGTCGCCGGCGTAATAGCGGGCTGTGATTAGCCAATAGGGAAATAGCAAATAGGAAGGGCTGCTCAGTCGAGCAGCCCTTTTCTGTTGCTCATGAAACGAAGCCCGCTGATGCGCTCCCATTTGGGCTAGGACATCAGCGGGCTTCAAACTTAGGAAACTGGCTCCTAGTTTCCCATTGATTGGCGGGCTTCTGAATCACCAGCATGAAGCTCGCCGGTACGACTTTCGGGGAATCGATCGCGAGTGGCTGTCGCTGTGCGCCTTCCAATGCGGGGATTTGGGCTACGCGCGCGCTCCATCTACAGCCGCACGGACGCGGCGAGCGCTATTCTCTCTGACTGATTTGGATGGTGGACGCGGAAGGAATCGAACCTTCAACCTGTCGGTTAAGAGCCGAATGCTCTGCCAGTTGAGCTACGCGTCCTTGAGGTTGGAACGCCGCGGGAGAGAAGTTGTTCAGGCGGCGTGAACGGGAAAAAATCAGTCCCGCACCTTGAAAAATATACCATACATGCGGGGTTTGGCCCAAGGCGCGAGGGCTCTGAGTGTAGGCCGCTTCCGGGGTTCGTTCAACCGTCCTCTGCGCTTAGGCTTTGGATCGCCACCGATCAACCCATTCTGCGCCGCTGAATTCATGTTCGCAGCGTGGCGTAAGATGAATCCATTGCCCCCGCTTGAGTGAACAAAGCGTGCCGCCTAACTTGACGGAGAGAAGAATAATTTATGACCGGCGCACGAAGAGATGG
>JBAPYY010000671.1:0-9721 GCA_049284975.1 Occallatibacter sp. | reverse complement strand
ATTGTGTATCGACCTCTTCGTACTCGAATCGGGGGCCGTCAGCGAGGCCGGTAAAAGTGGCCTTGGTTGTTTTCAAAAACTTCTCGTCGTTGCGCTCCGGGAAGTCGGGCTTGTAATGCGCACCGCGTGACTCGTCGCGCAAGATTGCTCCTTGCACCACCACGCGTGAAAGTTCCAGCATGTTTTTCAATTGGCGGGCGAAGGCGAAGCTGGTGTTGGCCCACTGGCTGCGGTCGGCTAGGCTCACATTTTTATAGCGGTCAAGAAGCTCGACAATCTTTTCGTCGGCCTGCCTGAGTCCTTTGTTATAGCGAATTACCGTTGCGTGCTTGGTCATGGTATCGCCTAACTCGCGCCATAACTTGAATGGATTCTCATTGCCTTCGTTCTTGAGCAGCTTCTCATTGAGCTCGCCCTGGCGAGTTAGTTCAGCCGCATGGCCTCCGTCGCCTTCTGCCGCAGGTAAGCTCTTGGCATAACTCAGTACATTAGGTCCGGAGATAAATCCAGCGTAGATGCAACTAAGCAGCGAGTTAGCGCCCAAACGATTTGCGCCATGATACTGGTATTCGCACTCGCCTACAGCAAAGATGCCGGGGACATTGGTCATCTGGTTGAAATCCACCCATATGCCACCCATGGTGTAATGCATGCCGGGGAAGATCTTCATGGGTTCTTCGTGCGGATCAACGCCCACAAACTTTTCATAAATGTCCAGAATCCCACCGAGTTTGCGATCCAGTGTGGCGCGGTCGATGTGCGTCAGGTCGAGATAGACCATCGGTTGGCCGTCGATGCCCATGTGGTTCTCGTAGACCACTTTGTGAATCGCGCGAGTGGCGATGTCCCGCGGCACAAGGTTGCCGTATTTCGGATACCACTCCTCAAGAAAGTAGAACCGCTCGGATTCGGGAATCTGCTTGACCGGGCGCTTGTCGCCGGGAGTGCGAGGCACCCACACGCGGCCGCCCTCGCCACGAGCCGACTCCGACATCAGCCGCAGCTTGTCTTCGCCGGGAATGGTGGTGGGATGAACCTGAACCAATTCGCCGTTGGCGTAATAAACGCCTTGCTGAAAGACGGCCGACTGCGCCGATCCCGTGCAGACCACGGAGTTGGTGCTCTTGCCGAAGATGGCTCCGATGCCTCCTGTCGCGAGAATCACAGCGTCAGCCGCGAAGGACCACAACTCCATGGTGCGCAGGTCGAGGGCGGTGATGCCGCGCGCTACGCCCTTCGAGTCGATGATGGCAGAGAGAAACTCCCAGCCCTCGTACTTCTTCACCTTGCCTTCGGATTCGTAACGCCGCACCTGCTCGTCGAGCGCATACAAGAGTTGCTGGCCTGTCGTTGCGCCGGCAAAAGCCGTGCGGTTGTAAAGCGTGCCGCCAAAGCGGCGGAAGTCGAGCAGACCTTCAGGAGTGCGATTGAAGGGCACGCCCATGCGGTCGAGCAGATCGATGATGGCAGGCGCAGCCTCGCACATCGCCTTTACCGGCGTCTGGTTGGCCAAAAAGTCGCCGCCGTAGACGGTGTCGTCAAAGTGCTTCCAGGTGGTGTCGCCTTCTCCCTTGAGATTCTTGGCTGCATTGATGCCGCCCTGTGCGCAAACCGAGTGAGAACGCTTGACCGGGACAATCGAGAACAGGTCAACCGAGCCGCCGGCCTCGGCGATCTTGATGACCGCCGCGAGTCCCGCCAGTCCTCCGCCAACCACGATGATTTTGGGTGCTGCCATTGAGTATCTTCCTTTCGGCTTTAGCGGCCGCGCTTAAATCAAAACAATTCCCGCAGTTGCCGGAGCAATAACCGTTCCCGGAACAACCAGCATGGAAACCGCCGGAGCTGGATCTTCGGGCGCGTTCTTGTAGTCAGGCCCGACAAAAGCCCAAATGCTGGCCAGTCCCATGATTGCCAGCGCCAGTCCCAACGCTACGCAAACGTAACCAAAGCGCTTGCGCGCCGTCGTGCCGGTGGTGATGCCCCACTTGGCCGCAAAAAGCCAAACGCCGTAAGCAAAGTGCCAGCAGATGGCGATCATCGCGACAACATAGACAGCGACCATCCAGGGATTGGAAAGCTCCACCTGCACCTTATGGAAGGCCGCGTAGGGATGCTCGGGCAGCATGACGCCCATGAAACGCTGGCGAATGACGTGTTGCAGAATGTACGCGAAGGCGATCAGGCCGGTGTAGCGCTGAGAAACATACAGCCAGTTCCCCGCCCAGGGGTAGTAAACGATGTTGGACTTGCCGCGCAGCCAAATCCAGACGCCATAGCAGGCGTGATAGAGAATGGGCAGAAAGATGAAGACCCACTCCAGCAGCCTCACCATCGGCAGGCCGTTGAGGAATTTGACTTGCGCACCGTAGGCGATGGGGCCTTTGAGCGCCTCGAAATTCGACAGCAGATGCTCCAGCAGAAAGGCGCCGATGGGGATGATGCCCAGCAGCGAATGCAGCTTGTGCCAGAGAAAGGACGAGCCTTCGCCTGCGCGCAGCGGCTGGACGCCGCGACGAACGGTCGGCGCGGCAGATTGTTGAGCAGTTGCCATAACGGTGTCAGCTCCTAAAGGCTCCAGGTCCAGATTTGAGTTAAGGTTCCGGGAGACGGCGGCTTCGGTTTGTGCAACTCGGAGGCGCTATTCGATTTTGATTCATTATTGGTGTCCCACATCACACTCGTCAAGGTGCTTCGCTCGTCAACTGTTCTCCACTCTCCGCCTGTCATCAGAGATTTGCCAGCGAGGCCTCTGTTACCCTGCTCTCATGAAGAATCCGGTTCTGATCGTAATCGATATGTTGAACGACTATCTGGCCCAATGGGAGCCCGCTCAAAGGCACAAGCTCGTTCAATCCATCAACGAACTGATCCGCATCCTGAGAGATCGCTCCCTTCCCATCCTCTGGGTGCGTCAGGAGTTCGATCCCGATCTCAGCGATGCATTTCCGGAGATGAAGGCCAAGGGAATTCACATCACGATCAAAGGAACTGTGGGCTGCCGGATCGCTCCCGAACTGGCACTGGCTCCCTCCGACACCGTCTTTGTAAAGAAGCGCTACAGCGCCTTTTTCGGCACCAATTTGGATGAAACGCTGGTCCGCCTCAAGCCGGATACCATCATCCTCGCCGGAATCAACACCCATGCCTGCATTCGCACAACGGCCATCGACGCCTATCAGCGCGATTGGCCTGTCGTGCTGGCTGCGGATTGCATCGACTCCTATGATCGGGCGCATCATGAGGTCTCTCTAAAATATATGAAGGGCAAAATCGCCGCTGTCTTGACCAATCGAGAGATCGAATCTGCCCTCCAATCGCGGGAATAGCCTGCAATCCTCTGGCCCTGGGATGCGTCAGCCGCGTTTCGGGCGATTTTACAGGGACAGGGAAGGAAGAATGTGTTCAGATCGGCTGTTAAAGTTGCATTTGTCACTTCGGGAGGTCGACGTGCGAATCATCCTCTGGGCAATAGCGTCGCTCATCTTTGTGTGCCCCACACTGCAGATTGCGGCTGCGCAAGGTGCTGCCGCTTTCCAATTCCAGTTCACCGAGCAGCCCGGCCCGTATCCCGTAGGATTGACGGTAGTTGAACAATACGATCGCTCTCGAAGCTTTCAAGTTGAAACGGCTCCCCCCGGTAAGCCCGAAACGCCTGTCGGACCGCGACCTTTGCAGACGCTCGTGTGGTATCCCGCCAATCCATCCAGCAGTCCTACGATGGCGTTTGGCGATTATGGAGCCTTGATCAAAACAGAAACCAGCTTCGGCAGGCCAGTTGAACACGGCAAGCCCCAGTCGTTTATAGATGCGTTCATGCAAGGAACGACAGCGTTGCACGCATCGGCAATACGCGATGCTGCGATGCATGCGGGCCAATTTCCCGTCGTGATTTACGCACCTAGCCTCAACGCTCCCGCCACCGAGAATATCGAGCTTTGTGAATATCTGGCGAGTGCAGGTTTCGTGGTCATTGCGAGCCCCAGCATGGGCGAAAGCTCGCGGTTCATGACCGTCGATGTCGCTGGGGCCAATGCAGAGGCGCGAGACATTTCATTACAAATCGATTTCGCGAGGACATTGCCAGACACGAAAATGTCCGCCGTTGCTGTGATGGGCTACAGCTGGGGAGGAATGGCTGCACTGTTCGCCGCAGCGCGCAATGGGCGCATCGGTGCGCTCATCTCGCTGGATGGCTCGTTTCGCTACTCGCCGGATATGGTAGCGAAGGCAGGCGACGTTCATCCCGATAAACTGACGATTCCGCTCCTGGTCTTCAGCCGAGCCGAGGAAACACTTGAGACTTGGGACGCAATGCGCCAGGACAAAACCCAGTGTGTCTGCGCACCGAACGTCCTGAATCAATGGACCCATGGAGACCTGGTTCACGTACGAATGCTCGCGATCTCACACGTCCAGTTCAGCTCCATCTACCAGCGAAGTGAACGTTTCAGAAAAGAAGGGTTGCACTTCGTTCCGCCAAATTATTCGCTGGAAGACGGCGACGAAAGCTATAACTGGATGGCTCGATACAGCCTGGAATTCCTGGAGGCATATTTAAAGCACGATGCCGCGGCCTTGACGTTTCTGAAGCACACCCCCACAGAAAACGGCGTCCCGAGACACCTGATGGTAGTTGAGCTGCGCCAAGCCGCTCCTCAACCGAAACCGGAAGACATTCCACCCAAGAAATGACAGATTTTGCCTCTAATCTCGCAAACGGGAAGTGCGGGGAAGCTCAGTCATCGAGCAAGGGCAAGAGCGCCGCAAAAGCCCGCCCGCGATGGCTGAGCGTGTGTTTGGTCTCCAGATCCAGTTCGGCCATGGTTCGGTCGAGCTCCGGGAGGTAAAAGAGGGGGTCGTAGCCGAATCCGCCCGTGCCTCGCGGAGCCTCCATAATCACGCCCTCGACCGCGCCCTCTGCGGAGTGCAGGGCCACGCCGTCCCTCGCCGCCACCAGTACGCAGCGGTAGCGCGCGGTCCGTTGCGCCGGGGGAATTTGGGCCAGCCGTTGCAGAAGAACCAGATTGTTCCACACATCGGTATTGTCGTTGGCGTCGGGTGAGTCGGTCAGCCCGGAATCGGCGGCAAAGCGGGCCGAGCGCACACCGGGCGCGCCATCGAGCGCGTCCACTTCCAAGCCGGAGTCGTCCGCCAGCACCCATTCGCCAGCGGCAAAGCGAGAGTAGTAAACCGCCTTGAGCGTGGCATTTTCGGCGAATGTAAGGCCATCCTCTTCCGGCGCGGGGATTTCTCCCAATTCCGGAAGCGGCTCAATAAGTACAGAATGCGCTTCGGCAGCCGTGCGGAAGTCCCGCAGCTTGCCTTGACTGGTGGTGGCGGCAAAGAGATGAAGAGCCATGCGGAAAGTGTAACGGGCGAACGGCAGGGGTGTTCATCGCGAGACGGGAAAGAGCAATAAAAGACGAAAAATAGTGCTGTTCTACCTGAACCAATTCGCAAAGTGTACGAATTGGTTCAGGTTAGGAACACAACTTTATCGTAATCTAGTCGATGCTTTGCTCCACGCGCAGATCACGCGACGAAGCGCCTACGCTCACCGTGCGTTTGCCGGTTGCGGTAACCCACTTTCCTGCTTTTGTTGACCAGTACTGCAACTGACGCGGGGCTACGTGGAGGGTCACGGTTTTGGCTTCGCCCGCGGCCAGGTGAACACGGTCGAAGGCTACCAGTGCCCTCACCGGGAACTGGACGCCTGCTGGAATCTCGCTGGGCGCGCCGAGGTAAACCTGCGGTACTTCGTCCGAATCCACACTGCCCGTGTTCTTGATGTCCACAGCGACGTCGAGACCGCCATCGGAGGCTTTCGCAACTTTCAAGCCGGAATAGGCAAAAGTTGTGTAGCTGAGGCCATATCCAAAGGGAAAGAGCGGAGCGGTGTTCTCTTTGTCGAACCAGCGATAGCCTACGTTGACGCCTTCGCTGTAAGTAGTCTTGCCACCCACACCCTTGTAAGAGCGCTCGGGGTGCCTGGGATCGGTAGCAGCGTAGTCCTCGAGCCGCTTGGCCCAGGTTACAGGCAAACGGCCAGCGGGACTGGTTTTGCCCAGCAGCAGATTCGCTGCGGACCAGCCGCCCTCATCGCCGGGCCACCACATTTCGAGCACCGCTTTCACCTTGTCTACCCAGGGAAGGGCGACAGGCTGGCTGGTATTGAGTACGACGATGGTGTTGGGGTTCACGGCGGCGATTTCCTCGACAAGCTTGTCCTGGTCGCCCGGCAGGCCAAAAACCGGTTGAAGACGAGTCCACACAAAAACGACCGCAACCTTGGCGCTTTTGGCGGCTGCGATGGCAGCCTCATGGTCGGCCTTGCGCTGCTCGGGGGTGTACCAGTTAAGCCGGATCTGCACGGGTGAGTTGGAGCTGTCAGGAGTGGTCCTGATCTCGATCCGATGGGGTCCGGCAGTCAATTCCACTGCGCCGCGCACGTTGTCCAGCTGGTCGGTGGTAGGAATGGCGTTGTCCTGGTTGGCTTGCAGGATGTCGCCATGCACGCCCCCTTGAAACGCGCCCGTCTTGGCCAGGTGTTTGCCATCGAGATCGATGCTGGCATTGGTGCCCATAGCTTGAAGGTAGATCCAGTACGTCCCGGCATGAGGCGCAGTGAGCGATCCCTTCCAGATAACGGTGGAATTGGGCGGCAGGGCGTCGAAGCTCGTAAAGTTGAGTTGAGCATCACTCTGCGGATTGCCGCCTCCAGTGCGCAATAGGCCCGGCTTGCCGTCGTGGCTCAGAGCGGAAGCAGGGACCGGCGTCCCGGTCATGTCGTCATTTACCGCGAACTTGATTTTCTTATTGCCGGAGATCTCTTTGAGTGCCGCAAGAGGTCCGACCTGCAGTTGGGTCACGCCAACCGACCGCTCGCCGTTGATGCCGATCGAATCCACCTGTCCAGCGGTCGGGCCGATCAGAACTACGGAATCAAGATCGGCAACCTTGAGAGGCAAAGCTCCACCATCGTTCTTCAGCAGAACCGCCGCAGCCTCGCCAGTCTTCTCAATAATCTTGGCGTTCTCAATAAAGGATTGCGCGGTGACATCGTGCTTCGACTCGCCGTCTAGATAGCCAAAGCGAACGATCTCATAAAGCACACGGCCCGCGGCACGAGTGATGGCGGCTTCATTGACGGTGCCGTCTTTGAGAGCCTCGGGCATCTTTTTCGAATCAAGCGAGAGGCCGAAGTCACTGGCGCGCTTGGGGCCGGGCGGCGGCTCTTCTGGAATGTGTCCGCCAAACATGTCGGCTATATCGTCTTCCGCTTTCGCAGGCGTCGGAGGAGGCACTGGCTGAAAATCAAAGAACGACGGAATCGACGCGCCGACGATCTTCATCTCGCCTGGCATCTCCATATCCAATCCGGCGTTGATGAAGTTGACGGCGTGGACCGCGCCCCAATCGGATGTGACAAAGCCCCTGAAGCCGATCTCGTCACGCAGAATTTTGGTCAATGTGCTCCGATTGCCGCAGGCGAAGGTTCCATTGAGGCGGTTGTAAGAATACATGATGGAGGAGACACCGGCCTTCACGGCCGCATCGAACGGAGCAACGTAGACCTCATGGAGCGTCTGGTCGTCGATGTACGTGCTGGTCCCATCGGAGTCATAACCGACAAAGTGCTTCACCTGGGCCATGACGTGCTGCGACTGGATACCCTTGATCTCGGCCACGCCCATCTCGGCGGTCAGAAAAGGGTCTTCGCCGAAAGTGTTATAGCCGCGGCCAAATTCCAGGTCGCGGTCGATATTCACAAAGGGTTGCAGTGAGACGTCGATGCCGAGTGCGCGGTCTTCGCGCCCAATCACCAGCCCATTCTCTTCGGCCATTTTGGTGCTGAAAGTTGCCGCCACACCCATGGTGGCAGTCTCACCCTGCGAGGGATGGCGCGTAAGTACACCGGGAGGCCCGTCGGCGAAACGCAGCCCTGGAATGCCCAGGCGCGGAACGCCGCCAAGATATCCTGCCTGGCCCTGATAGACCTTGTCGTCCTCGCGTGTGCCGTGGATCAGCGTCAGCTTCTCCTGAAGCGTCATCTGGCTCAATAGTTTGTCTACTCTGGCGTCGCCGGTAACAACCGGTATGCTCTGCGCCAATACGAAAGACGCGCTTAGCGTCAGTACACATGCAAGAACGGTCGAAGCGGCCGTTCGCATTGCCCTTGCTTTTCGCAATGAATTCACCTTTTTCACGAACTGTCTCTAAACTTGACGCTGTACCGGTAATGGATGCACGGGCGGCGCTGGTCCACCGCTTTGCGTCCTGTGAAGTACGGCATTCTTTAGTTTAGCCCGCCAGGTGTACCGGGCCTGCCTTGCAGAGAATTACCCTCCGCCGGCACATAATCGGAATGATCAATGGAGCGGAGCCTTACCGAGCGTGTTTCACGTACTCGCTTTGTGTCAGGGCACGACTTCACAGCTTGCGGAAAAACTCAAAACGGAGGGAGGCGGGGGTTTCAACCCCCGCATAATGCCAGCAGAATCAATGCTGGCTTTAGCCACGGAGGGATGTTTTCCGCCAATTTCCATCGGATCCTCGACTTTTTCCGCAAGCTGTTCAGTCGTGCCGAAAAGGGCATAAAAAGCAAGGGGTTTTAACCCCTGAGGGAATGCGATTGTCACACGTCGGCCATTTATGAAACACGTTGCAGGCAGTTGTCCACTGCTCGCTGTCAGGGATTTGAACGGCCTGCACCCCAGAGGGACCTCAAAGCCGCTAATGTCAGGGGAGTTGTCTCGGGGGTCAGCTTTTCGCTCCCCGGAATCATCTCCGTATGGCCGGTAATAGGACCGGAATCCAAAAATTGCAAATCTGCGACACGCACATTTGCGACACGGGTACTGCCTCTGCGATCTTTGCTATCATTGCCAAACAGTTTCAAGCTCCCTCTCACCGATCCCAAAGAACACATGATGAACCCGGCTAACCGGAGGACCCTCACAAATGAAAAGTCGCTCGATCAGAATCCTAGGGGTGGCTGGCATCTCCTTCGTGGCCTTGCCTGTGTGCATTCTGGGCATTTCTTGGCTGTTAAGCAAATGGGGGCTCATCGACGCGTGGACCGGCATCGCTCTGTTCCTTGTTGGGTTTCAACTGCTGCGTTGGCTGGGCGGGATTGGAGTGCTTTTCGTCCTCACCGCAGTCCTGCTGCGGCAGAAAAACCGGAAACCATCTCGCTTTTCGCGGAGAGTCTTATGGGCAGTTGTTATCGTGCTGTTCCTTCTGAGTTGCACCCTCATTGTGGGCTTACCGCAGATTTTGATGCGTGCCATTAAAACTCCTCCACCCTCACTCTGGCGCGCGAGGGTCATCCTGGGAGCCGAACAATTCTCGCGTGAAGTTGCTTATCGGCTGCCTGATATCGGAGTCGTTACCGACATCCAGCAGGACGACAGCAATAATTTGACGATTACAGGCCGTCGCCGCGCGGCTTTCGTTCATGCAGGTGGCGCGCCAACCGAAACCGTGCAGTTTGAGGAGTGTAAGTCGGAAGTTGTTTCGGTGAACGCAGCAAGAAATGAGGAGACTTACTTTCTGTGCAATGGCGGCTGGAATGAGGATCCCAAGCTCTTCGATAGTGCGGGCAGATTGATTTGGTCCTTTGGCAACTTTAGTGACGCTGTTGATTTTTCGGCCGCGGGGAATCTGGGATCGGGCCTGATGGTCGCCGTCGGATTCAATGGCGTCAGTGGTGTCCACC